>JAOUKM010000034.1 GCA_029882535.1 Candidatus Bathyarchaeota archaeon | reverse complement strand
GAAACCCCCAGAAACTCTATCTAGCTGCTCACTCAAGGTATCAGAAATAATCTCTTTAACCATTTTTCCGCTTCAAACTCTACCAGTTGGGTTGGGTATTCTGACAGAATCTTCTTTATGCCCTCCTAGTCTCAGGTGCCGTGGCTTTTTACTACAATTTCTAGATTCGTGTTTTTCTCACTCAATTTTTCGTGGTAACTTCCATGTAAACTCGCAACTGTCTAAACGGTTAGCTTTAACAAATTTAAGATAGTAGAAAGTGAAAGTAGTAAAATTTTGAGGATTTGCCTAGAAGCTAGCAGATTGGGATTCTTCCATAAGCTAAGTCCATTGTAAACTTGTCTATATTTGCCAGCTCTGCATCCACAACTTCCGCTATACTCTCCTGAAGGCTTTCCAAAGAATTCCCAGACTGCAACACGATCTGCGCAGCAGCAATCGCCGGCTGGTCAATAGGCTTGCCAATCTGGCTAAGCAACCATATATAAACCTCTTCTAACCCCGGCACCTGTTCATAGACACTGTTGGCAATGCGGTGCGTCAAAAGATTGTATATCTTCCCAACGTGGCTGACAGGATTTTTGCCCGCGGCAGCCTCGGAGCATGTTGGACGGTTCAAAGGTATTACTCCATTAACACGATTCCCTCTTCCCACCTCTCCTGAATCAGCGCTCTCGGCGCTCGTGCCCAGCACAGTTAAATAGACCCCGCCTACACCACGGCCTTCAACATCCAACGTGTTCAAGTCAACATTAACTTTGTCGAATGTTACGTTTGTTTTTATGAAAAGTTGAAGGTCTTCAAGAATCTCGCTCTTCTTTCTAAAGTAGTCTCTCTCATCTTCTACATACCGGTCGATAAAAGCCATTGAAATTGTCAAGTTAAGTTCGCTGTTCTTTCTCAACCCCATAACTTTAATGTCTTCCCCAGATTCTGGAAACTTCTTCTTAAACAACGGAGAGTTAGCATACTGCTCAGTCTTCAAGATGATTCTTTCTAGTCTAGTCATGGGCGCGTAGCCGACAGCGGCCGAAGTGTCATTTGCTCCAAGCACTGTTCCTTTTCGGTTAAAGATGTCGACGAGTTCTGGAGAGCCAGGTTTCAATTCAACTTGATATTGGATATGTTTTTCTGGGTCAACAAAACGTAGGTGACTTCTTATCCATTCTTTGGCTGCTTGAAGAGCCAATTCCTTGACTGGTATTGTAACGCCGTTTGCTTCACTTGTGGCTCTATCGCCTATTATAAGGAGCATGGGTTCTTTTATGTTGCCTCCGCCAAATTTAGGTTCTACGTCGCCTGCTACTAGTAGGGATTTGTCAGCATTGTGGTGCAGGATGGAGCCGACTTTTTCTAGATATTCTTTACATAGTGTGACAGAGACGTTGTCCATGATAGCGTCGCATATCGAGTCTGGATGCCCAAGTCCCTTTCTTTCCACGATTTCAACTCTTTGCTGCTCTATAGGCGTGTGCTTGGAGTGGTCAACTACTATGTTTCTCAACGGAAGTTCACCTTGGCAAGGCTTATAAAATGCTTGAGAATATATATTTTGCGATATCTGTTACGCATAAAAAATAACTGTGGGTTATGAAACGTGATATTGACAGGCATCCAGCTTAAGAAACTTAGAACCGACGCAGGGCTCACTCAACGACAACTAGCTCAGCTGGTCGGAGTCTCCCAAGCACATATCGCGAAAATAGAAAACGAGAAAGTAGACCCCAGATTATCAACAGTCAACAAAATTCTTCAAGTGCTAACTGAAGGAGAAGGAAGAAAATGTAAAGATATCATGACCCGAAACGTGATCTTCGCCAAACCAAACGATAGGATTCTAAAAGTAACTAGAGTTATGATGAAACAGGCAATCTCCCAACTGCCTGTAACGCAAAACGACAAAATCATTGGCACGTTGACGGAAGAAAGTATAATCAAAAACCTACACGCTAACATAGCAGACGAAACTGTTGAAAATATAATGGGGCCTCCGTTGCCGTGTGTTCCAGGAGACACAAGTGTAAGTATGATTCGCCCTTTGTTGGAAGATAATCCGGGAGTCCTAGTTATGCAGAAAGGTGATGTGGTAGGTATAGTAACTCGCTCCGACTTGTTGAAAACTGTTTCTAAGATGGCATAGCAGTCTTTCCTTCTACAATTTACTGTCAATTCTTATTTTCAAAGATGTGCAAAATTGATAAATACTTGTATTTATAACTGAAAAAACATGGAAGACTCTGTCGGAATGGAGTGCGGCGTATTCAGTGCCATCGATTTCGAACGGAACCCTATCTTTCCACATGTTTATTGGGGCATGCGCGCCCAAAACCATAGAGGACACCAATCCCACGGCTTCTTAACTTTCGACGGCAAATTCAACATCTACCACAGTTTAGACCTCATTCCAAAAATAAAGAGGAAAGAAATTCAAGAATGGCTAACTCGCCTACCTGGCCATGTCGGCATTGCAAATGTACGATATACGACATCGGGTTGTCTAGACGAGGAAGCATTAATTAGAGGCACGCAGCCAGTTACGGTGGAGACAGAGAAGCTAAAGTTGGCTATCTCGTTTAACGGAAACATTGTCAATACCGTTCGACTGAAAAAAGAAATCTGTAAAACTTTCCCCGATTTTACTTACGAATGTGATGCCGAATTAATCTGCAGAAAACTTGCAATAGAACTCAAGAAAGGCTGTGATTTGCAGTCTGCGGTTAAAACTTGCATGGAACAAATTGAGGGTGCATTTTCAGTAAGTGGCATAACCCAAGAAGGTGACTTATTTGCCTTTAAAGATCCTTATGGATTGCGACCTCTTTGCAGCGGTTTCAACTCCAATGGGAACATTTGTGCTTTTTCTTCTGAAACGGTGGGTCTTGACATAAATGGTTTTAACCACGGCTTTGAAGTAGAGCCTGGAGAGTTTGTTACAGCTTCCAAGGGAGGTTTTGAGCGTGAACAGCTCATGGCTAAAAAGAGAAGAGCTCTTTGCGCTTTTGAGTTTGCTTATTTTGCTCGTCCAGACTCGAAGCTTAACGGTAAATACGTGTATGAGGTTAGAGAAGAGTTTGGAAAAAATCTGGGAAGAGAAAATTCAGATATCATAAAAGACGCTGATTTAATTTTGTCTTTACCCGAGACAAGCAACGATGCTGCTTATGGTCTTCACGAAGAAACTGGGCTGCGCTGGGAAAAATGTACCAGAAGACACCGGTATGTGACTGATCGAGCGTTTATTCTTTTGTCGCAAGAACGGCATTCGACTATAAACCGGAAAATTAACATTGTAGACCACAAACTGAGGGGGAAGAATCTTATAGTTGTCGACGACAGCATAGTGAGAGGCGACACCACAAGAGTAGTAATTGAAAAGATGCGGAAAATGGGCGCCAAAAAAATACATCTCTTCATCACGTTTCCCCGCATTATAGGACCTTGCTTCTACGGTATTGACATGGCAACCTACGGTGAGCTTATAGGTTCCACGCGGAAACCTGAGGAAATAGCTCGAGTGGTAGGTGCAGACTCGTTGAACTACCAATCTATAGAGGGATTCGTCAAAGCCACTGGTATGCGAAAAAACGAGTTGTGCCTTGGTTGTGTTACGGGCAAGTATCCGACGCCTCTCGCGCAGAGATTGGCAAAGTGGATGCGCAGAAGATTTGAGAGTGGACACAAAGAAATGGGAAGAATTTACGAGATAGATGTTGAGAATCTTGTTTGAAAATAATAGCCACTAGTTGCACAAGAATTGGAGGGCAAAGCGTATGGAAAAAGTGGGCGTTTTAGTCGTTTCCTACGGCGCCCGAGAAGTAGCCATGATAGACGCGTTCCAACGTAGTCTAGAGTACAGAACAGAAATCTTTGTTGTTGACAAACAAAAAAATCCTTTTAACATAAAAAAAGCAGTAGAACATGTTGTCGTTCCAGACTTGGATGTAAACACGATTTGCAAGTTTGCTGCGAAACGGCGGAACAAAATTAATTTTGGAATAGTTGGTCCTGAAAAGCCGATAATTAATGGTTTAAGAGATGTCATGGAGAAAGAAACAGGCATACCTATGATTTGCCCAACAAAACAATATGCCATCGAAGCAAGCAAAGTGGCTCAAAGGCGTCTTTTTGAAGAAGCTGCGCCGCTGGTTAACCCGAGATTTAAGGTTTTCAACCCAGCAGATTATCGCAGTACAACTGGTGTGAAGAAGGCTGTTTACATGTGGCTAGATGAGTTAGGCAATCAGGCAGTCGTGAAGCCGGACGTTCCAGCGACAGGAAAAGGAGTAGGCGTCTGGGGAGACCACTTTAACACTCGCCAACAACTATTTGACCACTTCTTGGCTAACTATGAACATGGGCAAGTGATAGTTGAAGAGAAAATCGAAGGGGAAGAGTCTAGTTTTCAAGCTTTTTGTGACGGAAAAAACCTTGTAGCCTTGCCCGAAACTCGAGATTACAAGAGAGCCTTTGATGGAGACAGGGGTCCAAATACTGGTGGAATGGGTTCTTACAAGAACAATGGTAATCTTCTGCCTTTCATGTCAACTGAAGACCGAGAGAAAGAAGTTGAAATCGTAACCAGAATCTTTAATTTAATGAAGAAGCAGGGAAGTGGCGACGAATTGAGGGGTGTTCCTTTCTATGTTGCCTTCACTCACACGGCAAAAGGATTGAAAATATTGGAAAACAACAGCAGACCAGGCGACCCTGAAATAATAAACATATTGCCACTTTTGAAAGGTGACTTTGTAGATGTCTGCTTTAAAATGGTAGAAGGCAACTTGACGAAAGTGGAGATTGAAAGAAAAGCTTCTGTGGTGACCTACAAGGTACCGCCCTCTTACGGCGGATATATGGACGTGTTTCCAGATAAAGTGAATCTAGAAGAAGTCGGGGAGCCTGTAGAACTGGAAAAAGCCTACGAGCTTGGGAACGAGGTTCGAGTTTATCCTGCTTCTATGGAACTTAGAGACGGTGAAGTTTATGCTCTTACCTCCAGAACCGTCGCCGTCGTCGGCATCGCAGACACAATCAACAATGCTCGCGAGCTTTCTCTAAAAGGCATAAACGCAGTGGAAGGCGGTGCCCTTTGGAACAGAAGCGACATAGCCTCCAGCGAACATATTCAGAAAAGTGTAGAGCATATGGAGAGACTGAGGCGTAAGAGCAGGTGAAGAAAGCAAAGAAAATCTTCATAACAGACTGTGAAGGACCGATTTCAAAAAATGACAACGCCTTCGAGTTAGCATGCCACTTTATTCCAGAAGGCGAGAAATTCTTCACTCAAACCAGCAGATACGATGACGTTCTAGCAGACATTGTCAAACGTGATGGATACAAGGCTGGTAACACCTTAAAACTTATTGTTCCTTTTCTCAAAGCGCACGAGATTACGAATAAGAAGATGGTTGAGTTTTCTGCTCGAAACATTTTGTTGATGGCAGGTGCAAAGGATACACTGCAATTTCTAAAGGGTAAGATGCTTAGTTTTATTGTAAGCACCAGCTACGAGCATTACATTCGCGTTTTGTGTCGTGCATTAGATTTCCCATACGAGAACACATATTGCACCACGTTAAACATTGACGCTTATTACATGGGCAGTGAGGAGAAGGAGAAGCTTAAGCAGTTTAGGCAAGAAATATGCGCAATGCCTTTAATTGAAATCCCTGAAAGGGCAACATCAGTGCAAGATTTTTCAGAAAGAAACCAACAGACGATGAAACGGTTGGATAATATTTTCTGGGAGGAGATTATGCAGATGGAGTCGGGTACAATGCTAAAAGAAGTCAATCCAGTAGGAGGAGTTGAAAAGGCAAAGACAGTAAGAAACATTGTTAATAAAGCTGGAACTGTTTTAAGCAGTGTAATGTATGTCGGTGACAGCATTACAGATGTTGACTGTTTTAGGTTGGTCAGAGAAAACGGTGGTTTCACGGTTTCTTTTAATGGCAACGCTTATGCGGTTCGCGAAGCCGAAGTTGCCGTTCTTTCAACAAACGCTGTTGTCGTCGCGGTTATTGCCGATGTTTTCAACAGGCTTGGCAAAGCATCCGCATACAATCTGATTGACAGTTGGGGATACACAGGTCTAAAAAAGTACAACGTGAATCCTTCTTTACAAAAGAAACTCCACAACTTATTCCCCGAAACATTGCCAAAAGTAAGCAAAATTATGGCTAATAACATGAAAGAACTTGCCATTGAAAGCAGCGCCTTCAGGAAGCTTGTAAGGGGCGAGAAGGTGGGGAGGCTGGGCTGAGATGCGCTTAAGCTTTATTTACCTTTCCTTCAGAGGTGTGTGTTATGAAGGCAAAAGTTGAAAACACGTACGCAGAAGTATTCGAAGGCCTCTACTGCAGAGTAATTATCACTGCCGAAGACGAAGAGATTTTACGCAGTGCTGCTGAAGACGCAACAGCGACCCCTTCAATAGTCATCGGCAGAGTTGAAGGCGGAATCGAAAAATGGCTAAGCCCGAAAGAAACACCAGACAGCCGCAGAGGAGCAGTTTTACAGTTTTGGGGCAACGTAGACTTCAAGAAGCCTTTGCAAAAGGCATTAGAAAAGTTTGAAACTGAACTGTCCTACCGCATCAGGCAAGACATCCTCGTAAAGCCTTTTACAGCCCTCTTCAACGCCTTGCCAAATCCTATAGGAAAATTGGACATGATGGAGAGGGTTGGGCATTGTGGAGATGGTTTTGAATGGGAAGAAGAACGTTATGGACGTCATATCATTGTTATTCCTCTGATGGTGCCCGACTTTCTTATAGAAAGACATTTGGGCTATGCAAGGGGAGTTATGGGTGCCAATTTCTGGTACATGTGTAAAACCAAGGAGGCGGTTATGACTGCGGGGAGGAAAGCCCTTGAAGCTATCGGTAGAGTTGAAGGAGTTATAGTTCCTTTCGGCATATGTTCTGCTGGTTCAAAACCTGAAACCAAATTTCCATCAATCGGCCCTACGACCAATCACATCTATTGTCCCTCGTTAAAGAAGAAACTTGCCAGTGCATCCAAGGTAGCTGAGGACATTCGTTTTATTCCCGAAATTGTAATTAATGGTGTTTCGCTAGACGCTGTGAAGGCAGCGATGAAAGCTGGAATCGAAGCAGCACGTAGTGTAAAGGGAGTCCGTATTATCTCCGCTGGCAATTATGGAGGCAAACTGGGCAAGTACAAGATTTACCTGCGAGAGCTGTTCCTATGACTAAATTCGACGTTGTTGGCTTTGGCGCCTTGAACGTAGATGAGCTTTTCAAAGTGAATAAGATAGCTGGAAAAGAAGAGGAAAGTTTTGTTGTCGAATCGAAGGAATCGTGCGGTGGCTCCGCTGCAAATACTATCGTAGGCTTGGCGCGTTTAGGGCTAGAAACTGGTTATGTTGGCAAAGTTGCAGATGACCGGGAAGGGCGTCTCTTACTTGGTGGTTTTAGAATAGAAGGTGTTGACACAAATGGGATAGTTATCGCAAAGAGTGGACGAAGTGGCGTCGTTATGGGTTTTGTTGGCAGAGAGGGTGAAAGAGCGCTTTACGTGGCTCCCGGAGTCAATGATACAATAGACTTGAAAGAAGTCAACGCAGATTATATAAGAGGAACCAAGCTTCTCCATTTAACTTCTTTTGTAGGCGAAAAATCGTTTGAAAGCCAGAAGAAACTTGTTGAACAACTTCCAGCCAACGTCAGAGTAAGTTTTGACCCAGGTATGCTCTATGCTAAAAGGGGTTTGTCAGCTTTAAGACCCATTATAAAAAGAGCTTTTGTTATGTTTCCCAACGAAACTGAATTGAAACTGCTTACAAGAAAAGAATATGAGGATGCCGCTAAAATGTTGATAGCTGAAGGGGTAAAAGTTGTGGGAGTTAAGCTGGGCGGGAAGGGATGTTTCGTATCAAATAGTGAAGAAAGCTATGTGATAGAGCCTTTCAAAGTGAAAGTCGTCGATACCACTGGTGCAGGTGACGCGTGGAATGCTGGTTTTCTTTACGGCTTGCTTGAAAACAAGAGTTTGCTGGAATGCGGGAGGCTTGGAAATCTTGCGGCGTCAAAGTGCATAACGAAGATGGGTGCAAGAACGGGGCTGCCTCGACTCGACGACTTACATTAATTGAGTATGTAATTATAGAAAGCGCTACTTTTTCCTCTGTGCACCTTTCCTAGCTTTAAAAAAGCTAAAATAGGCAAAAACTAGCTAGTTGTGTCTTGTTGGGTTTGATATGAGGATACTTGTCTTAGGTTATGGAAACATTGGTTCTGTCATAGCCGCAGATTTAGCTGAAAGCATGCCTTCAACCGAGGTTGTTATGGCTGGTAGGCGTCGAAGTAAAGCTGACGAGGTGACTGCTGCTATCGATAAGGAAAATGTTGCTGGAATTCAACTGGATGCACGTAACTACCATGAACTTGTCAACACCATGAAAAAGTTTGACCTAGTAGTAGGGGCTTTACCGGGAGACATTGGTTATCAATCGGTTAAAGCCGCCATTGACGCAAAGGTAGACATGGTGGATGTCTCGTACATGTCAGAAAATCCCCTCACGCTAAACGAAGATGCCGTAAAAGCTGGTGTAATTGTTGTACCTGACTGCGGAGTAGCACCGGGAATAAGCAATTTGCTTCTAGGCCATTCCATCAGCAAACTAGACCGAGTTGAAAGCATTTACATAATGGTTGGCGGTCTTCCAGAAAAGCCAGTTTCTCCTCTGGGGTATACAATTACATGGTCACCTGAAGGTCTTATAGACGAGTATACCCGAACAGCAAGAATAGTTGAAAATGGCGAAATGGTGGAAGTGGAAGCGCTAACTGGGCTGGAAGAGGTTGAATTTCCAAGTGTTGGCAAACTTGAAGGTTTCTATACAGATGGGCTTAGAACACTTCTTCACACAGTAAAGGGCGTTAGAACTATGTGGGAGAAAACGCTTAGGTATCCGGGGCATGTTGAAAAGATTAAACTGCTAAAGGCTTTAGGCTTTTTTGACGAACAGCCCATAGAGGTTGGGAACGTTCGTTTGCCACCGCGAAAAGTTACCGTTAAACTCTTAGGGGAGAAACTTCAAAGACCCGAGATTAAAGACATTTTGGCATTGAAAGTGGAAATAAACGGAATAGCAGGAGGATCCAGAACTAATCACGTTTACTGGCTCCTAGACCGCTATGATGAAAAACGTGGAATAACAGCTATGGCAAGAACCACAGGATACCCAGCCTCAATCTTAGCCAAGTTGATAGCCCAAAAAGCAATAGACGAAAGGGGCGTTGTCCCTTTAGAAAAGCTGGGTGTTAAAGAGAGAGTCTTAAATAAAATCCTAGCTGAACTAGAAAAACGGCAAATTAAAATCATGCACAGTGCCGAATAATTCTCAATTTTGGGAATCGAAGAATGTAAGCCCCCACCATTTCTTGCTTGCGAAAAGCACGCATTACTAACTTATTTACTGTTTTCTTTTTTCCTTTGCCTTGGCGATTATAAATTCAATGAAAGGTGTTTTTGCCATAGTGTAGGCCTCGCGGTCCGAGCTGTACTTAATGGCTAATGTTTTCTTTAATTTGTAATACTTCTGAGCTACTTTGGGATGAGTGCGGAGATAATCACGAAACAGCAAATGCTTCTTCCAGAAATCACTTTTTAGTTCAACCATATGCAAATGGTAATGCTGCTCCTTTTGGGAATGACCTCTGTGAAAATAGCGTCTTTCGGGAATTAAATCTTCATGTTCGGGAACATATTCATAACCAATGTTTAGGAGAGGTTAAATACACTTCGCAGCGTCACTAAGATGAGGAACCGCAATCATCATGTCAATGATTGTTTTGGCTCCTAAATCATGGCCAGCAGTACTTCCTATGTGCTCAATTCGTACAATTATATTTCCTACAACCTTAAGAATCCGACGTTTCTCTTCTTCATAAAATTCAATCCATTGAGGGTCATAATCGACAACTTCAATTGTTTTACTCATTTCCCTCAACTCTAGGCTAGTATCTTCTAAAACTTTTTTGTTAAATATTCAGCAACCGATTCAAAGATTAATTTTCCATCACCAAAGGTTGGCACGGTCTCATTTTTTGTCCAGTCAGGCAACTGCCAACCAAAATAGGCTCGTTCAGGGTGAGGCATCAAACCGAAAATTGTTCCGGAAGGGTCGCAAATGCCTGCAATGTCATAGAAAGACCCGTTTGGATTTGATGGGTATTCTCCTTCAGCATATTCGCCGTTGCAGTGGCAGTATCTAAAAACCAGCTGATCGTTGTCCAGCAACTTATCCAAATATTGTTTCTCGTTTTCTTTTGCAAACATGAAGCGACCTTCCGAATGGGCTACAGGAATCCTTACAACAGAGCCGAAAGAAATCTCACCTGTAAAAACACAGTTTCCACTGCTTTCACGCTTAAGAGAGACCCATCTGCAATTGTACCCCGATGGAACATTAGTTCCCAAAGCAGCTTCTGGAAACGGGTTGATTCCGTCAAACTGAGGCAGCAACCCTGCTTCAACTAGAACTTGAAAACCATTACATATCCCAAGAATAGGCCGCTCCTCAACCACAAACCTCCCAACGTCCTTTCCCAGCTTCGCCATAAGCCGTTTCGCCCAAATAGCACCAGCGCGAACGTAATCACCATGGGAAAACCCGCCTGGAACAACAAGAACATCATAGTCCAGCAAACTATGCTGCTTAACAAGCCGATTAAAATGGACAACTTCTGCTTTCATCCCCGAATCTTGAAAAGCTCGCCTAGTCTCTGCATCACAGTTAGTTCCACCGACACGTAAAATGCAAACACGGATTTCTTCGCGCTTCATGTCTCCACCTCCAAGCCACGTTTCCAAACGTTTAAAATTTCGCCCAAATCGGCGTCTACCACTTTTTCGCCCTTCAAACCGTAGACACAAAAACGACGTTCCTCTGTTACTTCACCTATAACAGCACGAGGAACATCTCTCGTTATGGATTCAAATTTACTAGCTTGCCTTTTTGACACTTCCACAAGAAATCTACTGTTCGACTCGGAAAAAAGCGTGAAATCACTTCTACCAACATCGTTTGCTCTTGGAACATCCTTTAACCGTAGCTTCACACCATAGCTGCCACTAAAAGCCATCTCAGCAGCAACAACTGCAAGTCCACCTTCTGAAATGTCATGGCAAGCCCTAACACAACCACCATCAATCGCCTCAACCATCGCTTCCATTACATGTTTTGCTTGAGGAACTCTAACTTTCGGAACCGATCTGCCTACAAAGCCTTTGAGTCTATAGTATTCTGAACCGCCCAGTTCTGCAAAAGTTTTGCCAACCACATAAACCAGATTGCCTGGAGACTTCAAGTCGAGTGAGACTGTTTTTCTGATGTCGGGTGTGATGCCCACAGCGGTTATCAAGAGTGTAGGTGTCACAGGACCTAGCGGTGATTCGTTGTAGAGGCTGTCTTTTCCAGAAATAAATGGTGTTTTGAATTCTTTGGCAAACTTGTAACAGGCTTCGCATGCCTTAACAAGGCTTCCCAGCCTGTCCGGTTTTTCGGGGCTGCCCCAGACAAAGTTGTCTAGCAAGGCAATTCTTCGGCCGCCTACTGCAGTGTTGTTTCTGATGGCTTCGTCTACCGCGGAGGCTGCCATCCAATAAGGGTCTATTTTGCCATAGCGGGGGTTCATGCCGCATGAAATAACTATTCCCTTCCAGCTGTCTTCTATGGGCTTTATTACTGCTGCATCGCTGGGTCCAGCAAGCTTTCCATGTAAGGGTTTGAGCACGGTGTTTCCTTTTACTTCATGGTCGTAGGTGCGCACTACCTTTTCTCTGCTGGTGATGTTTGACGAAGACAACATTTTCAGAACATGGGGGCTTAGGTCGTGGGGCTCTGGGAAAATGGGTTCTTTGAATGTTACTTCGCTCCATTTTGCAACTCTTTCGGTTTTTGGTGGGGCAAACAAGAAGTTTATGTTCAGATCTGCAACCTCGTGACCTTCATAATAAATCTTTAAAGTGTTGTCGTCGGTAAATTTGCCGATGGGGGTGGCTTCGACGTCTTCTTTTTTGAAGATTTGTATAACTTGCTTTAGGTTCTTTTTTGGGACAAGAAGCAACATTCTTTCTTGAGATTCAGAAACGTAAATCTCCCAAGGTGCCAATCCCTTATATTTCAATGGAACCTTTTTTAGTTCAATACGAGCGCCACAGCCCATTCTGTGCGCCATCTCGCCTACTGCGCTTGATAAGCCTCCTCCGCCTAGGTCGGTTATGCCTGAGCCAAGTTTTCTGTCACGAACTTTGATTATGGCTCGTTTCAGTTTTTCTTCTTCGATTGGATTGGCGATTTGAACTGCTGGACGAGAAATTTCTTCCGATTTTTTGGTGAGTTCGGCGGAGGCAAAAGTTACGCCGTGGATTCCGTCTCGGCCCGTTCTACCTCCTACCAGGAGGATCGTGTCGCTTGGTTTTGCGTTTTTGACAAACTTGTCCTTTGGGAGTAGCCCTATGCAGCCACAGTAAACCACTACGTTGCCTACGTAGCTTTCGTCAAAGAATATCGCCCCGTTTACGGTGGGGATTCCCATGTTGTTGCCGTAGCATCCTATTCCCGCTACTACGCCTCTGAACAGGTATTTTGGATGTTTGACGCCTTGTGGAAGCTTGCTGTAGTCGTAGTCTAAGGGGCCAAATCCTAGGATGTCGGTGCAGGCTATGGGGTCGGCCCAGACGCCTAATATGTCTCGAATGACTCCTCCGGTGCCTGTGGCTGCGCCGCCAAATGGTTCTATAGCAGATGGGTGGTTGTGGGTTTCCACTTTTGCAGCAATTGCAAAGTCGTTATTTAATTCTATGATGCCTGCATTGTCTTCGAATACTGAAATGCACCATGGTGGGTTTAGTTCAGTTGTTGCTTTCGCTATGTAGGTTTTGAACAGGTTTTGGATTTTGCCTTTGTCAGTGACTACTGTTCCTTTGAAGGTTTTGTGGAAGCAGTGTTCTGACCACGTTTGTCCGATGGTTTGGAGTTCTACGTCTGTTGGGTTTCGGTTTTTTTTGGTGAAGTATGTCTTTACTGCTTTCATTTCTTCTAGGTTTAAGCCGATGCTGAGTTCTTGGCTTATTTCTACTAGTTGGTTGTCGTTTGCGTCTAAGATTTTTATTTCGTAGATTTCGAAAGGTGTTTTGCGGCGAGTGAAAGTAGTCATTTGGTTTCTTCAACCTGAAAACTGTAGTTGTCCTTGGTGGGGTTGGCTAACAGTTTTTTGCACATCTCCTCTACCTTGGTTTCTGCGTCGTTTCTGGAGTTTGCTTCCAAAATTATTGTGTACATTTTGCTTACTCCAACGTTTCTAACTGGGTAGGTGAGTTCTCTTAGGGAGCGTGTGGTTGTTTCTCCTTCTGGGTCGGAATGCCCTGGTTTGAGGCTTACTTCCACTCGAGCTTTGTATAGCATGGGTTATAATTAAACAGTTAAAAATTTAAATCTTTTGTAAGTGAAATTTAAACAAAAGTATAAAAAATTATCTGAGCACCAACGTCTTTTCCTTATAGACGGCTACAATTTTTTTCGTGGATGTTACTTCTCCAATGACTTCTGCCTTGTCTTTGCTTTTCTCCAAACAGTCTAACATGTCGTCTTGTTCCTGTCTATCTACGACTATGGCAAAGCCCCAACCCATGTTAAATGTTTTCAGCATTTCTTCATCGGTAATGCCCCCGAATGATTCTGCTGTTTTTTGTATAAGTTCAAAGATGGGTTGGGGCTTGAAATTATTAAACCTGAACCCTATTCCTTTAGAGAACTTCGTGAATCTGTCGAATTTCAGGTAGGCGTCTCCAGTGATGTGGACAGCTCCTTTAATCCTGTGCTGTTTGACAACTTCTCGTATCGGTTTTGCGTAGATTTTTGTGGGTTCTAAAACTTCATGAATGAGCGCTCTATCCAGGCCTTCTGGGACGTCATAGGGGTCGAATCTGCCGCCCCACTCTTTAAACAAGACTCTCTTTGCCAATGTAATGCCATTGCTGTGGAGACCTGAACTTCTTAAGCCTATCACAACATCTTTCGGCTTGATGTTGTTGCCGAATATTATGTGGTCACTGTCTACTTCACCGATACATGCCACTACAATATCGAACCCTTTGCCTCTTTTGAGTCCCCTTATGATTTCGGCGACGTCGCCTATTTCGCCGCCTGCCACGATACATTGGGTTTCGGTGGCAGCTTTTGTTATGCCTTTCATCCACTCTTTCACAAGAAAAGGATCAGACTTGTGGGCATGAATGTTGTCGGCGATGGCTAGGGGTTTAGCGCCAGACCTAATCACATCGTTTACAACCATCGCCACGCCGTCAATGCCTATTGTATCATATTTTTCGGCTAGTTGTGCTAAGAGAACTTTTGTTCCAACTCCTTCTATGGCAAGGTCGAGGTATCTGTCGCTTATTGGAAAAATATTGCCATAAGGAAGCTGTAAGACTTCGCCATAAACACTGAATTTGTAGGTCTGTTTCAGCATTTTTAAAGCAATCTTTGATTTTGCTCTCAGTTCTCTGTCAACGCCAGTTTCGGCGTAGGTTAATTTCTTGGGCACTTAGTTCACCTAACACATGAAATGGTTATCTCGTTTGGATTATTCTAGGCTCCACGTTAAAACTTTAACTCAATTAGGTTGAATGTCAATGGTTAGCAAGAATCAGGGCAAATTTATAATGAAGAGGGTTGTGGAGCGCTACAGCATTGTTGAAAAGAATCCACATCTTATCAAAGAGAGGTTACTGTCAGAACAGGATGTAACAACAAAATTCGTGCTGCCATTTCTTGAAGCATTGAACTGGCACATATATGAACTAGCAAAAGAAAGCCTGGAAACACACGAAAAAGCCTATAAAGAGAAATCTAATGTTGGAAAAGAGCTTCCAGACATCATTTTGAGAAGTGAGAATGTTACAGTTTTTGTTGAAGTAAAGAGACCTTCACTTATGTGCGCGCTTGTGGTAATTCCTTTAATACAACAAAACTGGAGATATCTCCAGCAAGACCACATTTTTCATTTCTGCCATCTTCCATCAAGGTCCATAATAGAGAGTGGTGTTCATAGGTATCTTGATTTCCTCTTTTGGTAGCAACCCCAAAAGTGTTTCTTCATAGATCTTGACCCGCAAGCCGAAATCGATTTGATATGTCCCTATTTCTCCGAAGTGGTATTGAATTCGGATTATTGTGCGGTTGCTTTCATATAGGATACCGTCTATCTCCGCCCAGAAGTGACCGCCAGTGCTGTTAGATGTTGGTCTAAGTTCTGGAATTACAAGGTCAATGTTTGGAATGAAAAAGCTCCTACTTTGCTCAATTTTGAACAGATACACCCAAGCATAGTTAACTGAAGGTAGCGGTTTCTCGATTTTCCATAGTGTTAGCCAGCGACCGCCGCTGCTCATAAAGGTGTAAGTGGCTGTGTAATTTGAAGGTGAGAGTTTCAAGGCTTCCGCTTCAGTAATGGTGGACAAGTGGTGTAGTTCTACATAAGTGTGGGCGTAGATTTCCAGTATCCCAAGAGTGGCAATTATTAAGGCTAATATAGCAATCAATCTGCGGTTAATGCGGAGTGTTGTGGCTTTCCTCTTTGTTTCCATAATTCTTCAATTAGATATACAAAATCTTAAATTCTAAAGCCTTTCTAATCAGAAGAAAAAAGGCACTTCATAATCCATAATCCTTTATACCCTTCCCTTGAGGGCTGCGCGCATAAATACTCAGTCCGAGGGTCTACATGCATGCATTAGTTGAGTGCATTGTGAGGGGTAAGTTTTCTTTGTGTTTTTTACCCCCCACTCAATATTCTCTACGGTTCCATGCTTCCTTATTCCTATCTTATTCTTATCCAAAGAATGGTGTCCAAATCAGGTGTATACAGGTCTTTTAGCCGTCCGTTAACCGTTTACCGTCGTCCAAGTTGGTTGGTTGGTTGGTTGGTTGGACTAAATTTTAACCCCCAAACCCCTCAAGAATGCCATAGGCACATTACGGACGATCGCACTTGGAACAGATTTCAGCACGTAGGGGCCCTAGAGCATCCGCATGC
>JAOUKM010000033.1 GCA_029882535.1 Candidatus Bathyarchaeota archaeon | reverse complement strand
GTTTACCGTCGTCCAAGTTGGTTGGTTGGTTGGTTGGACTAAATTTTAACCCCCAAACCCCTCAAGAATGCCATAGGCACATTACGGACGATCGCACTTGGAACAGATTTCAGCACGTAGGGGCCCTAGAGCATCCGCATGCATGCATCTTGCCGACTATTTGACGATAGAATAAACTATAAGTGTAGCGTTTGAGAAGGCTGTTTTACCCTGTATCCTCTAGCGAACTGAAGGCATAACATATGAAGGAAGAGGTTGTAAGTTTTCGAAGCATACTTGAAGCTCGTAGAAAAATAAGAAACCTCGTAACCAAAACTCCAACCTACCTGTCTAATGTTTTCAGTCAGAGGACAGGCGCAGAAGTTTACTTAAAGCTTGAATGTTTTCAGCCGGTGGGAGTCTTCAAGATAAGAGGTGCCGTCAACAAGATATGTAGTCTCTCCCCAGCAGAACTAGAGAGAGGCTTGGTTACCGCCTCCTCCGGAAACCATGGATTAGCCGTGGCCTACGCAGCTAAGATTTATGGAGCTAAAGCCGTGGTTGTTGTGCCCGAAAACGCTGTGAAAGAAAAAGTTGAAGCCATAGAAAGTTATGGGGCTGATATCGTAAAATATGGAAAGGACTACGATGAAGCGTACTCTAAGGCTCTTGAGATACAAAAGGAAGCTGGAGCAACCTTTGTGCATCCCTTTGAAGACCCTTTCGTAGTCGCGGGACAGGGAACCGTTGGTTTAGAATTGCTCGAAGATGTCCCAGATTTAAACGCTATAATCGTTCCTGTAGGCGGTGGCGGCCTCATATCTGGAATATCTATCGCCGCGAAAACGTTGAACCCAAAATTAAGGATAGTGGGGGTTCAATCCGAGGGAGCTCCAGCTGTCTACCGATCTTGGAGGGCTGGAAAAATCGTAGAAGTAGATTCTGTTAACACGGTTGCAGACGGTTTAGCTGCTAGGAAACCACTTGACCTAACCTTTGGAATAATCAAGAGATACGTGGATACCATCCTGTTGGTAAGTGAAGAGGAAATCGGTGAAGCCGTGTTGGCACTTCTACATAACGCTCACATACTGGCTGAACCTTCAGGAGCAGCCTCTCTAGCAGCTCTCCTATTCAAATACCATCCAAAACCTGAAGAGAAAGTCGCAGTGATCATCAGCGGAGCAAACATATCAACAGACTATCTAGCCTCCTTGCTTAAACAAACGTAAAATCTACACAGGTATTGAAGCACCTTATTTGAGTGGGAGTGATTTCCCCAAAGTTTTAAGCTGAAATAGAGTTTATTATAGCCCGATGAAAAAATGACAAAAAAAGTTGCCATTGTAGCAGTGGCTCAGACTATGCATGGATGCAAGGGGACAAGCTATGGAGATCAGTTCTCTAGAGGCTATAATGACAGAGAGTCGTAGTGACAAGCGATATAGTTGCGTAGAGACCAAAGGGAACAGAGAAACCAAGCTCTACCCTAGCCTTCCGTTCCACCAGTAAACGCATTATTTCTCTAAGTTTCTCTTAGCATCTGATAGGTGCGGAGTACATATGCAAGCCCTCTGACTGGAGTCTTCATTTTTTAGGGAAAAGGTGAACCGCATGCGCCATCCAAGTTAGGACTTGATAGGACAGCAATTACCTTTATGCTAATGACCCGAAGCTAAAGGACTAAAAAACAATAAAAAATATTATCCAATTTGATGTGCCCATCCCTATCTACTTGGCTCCCGTTTGAGGATGCCTGTTAGGCAGCCAATTCCTCCAGCTGCTTTGTGAAGTTCGTCTACTTTCACTGTTATGCATTTGATTCCCATATTTTCATAGAAGGATTGAGTTTTAGGATTGCCCGATGGCATTAAGATCCGCTTTGGACCTAATGCCACAAAGTTGAGAGCCATCCCATGTACTGCTTCCTCTTCATCGGGAATGAAGGTAACAGCGTATCCGTGGTCTCGAAGAGCCTTAACAGCTGTTTGAGAGATTCGGGTTTGCCAGCAAACGGCAAGGTCCCGGTCAATAAAACGCAAGGTTCCCATTAAGTGCATTGCTGCGTCAGGTAGAACTACCTTGATAACCTCGACATCCATCTCATGAAGAAGGCTTGCCACCTGATCTGCGCCCTCAGCGTTAGTACGTAGTCCTGTTCCCAGAATGACAGTATTCGAATCAACCCACGACGCGTCTGCTCCCTCAAAGACTCCTTTTCCTCGTACAGAGCGCAGGATCGGAATGCGCAATTCAGCAAGTTTCTGAGCAACGAATCGCTCCTCGCCAGCACGGACGGTAGATGCTGGACGTGCCAAGATCGCCCCTTCAGGCGTCATGAAGAAGAGATCGGCTACGAACATCTGGTTGGGGGGAGGGGTATCACACGGTTCAACGTAGAACACAGTGACGCCAGCGTTCCGATAGGCTGCAACCAAGCTGTCATGTTGGTGTCTGGTCAGAACAGCGTTTGGTACGTCAAGCATCAGAGTGCGGTTGGCGTCTGTAATAGTTTCAATCTCAGGTCCTGGTCGATGCATCAAAACTGCTTTGAGAGGGGACCACTCGGATTCCACGCCGCACACTCGCCAAATCTTTCCAAGTTCATCGCGTAGCGACGTCATTCGGGGAGACCAGCCTACACCACCATGAGCCGCATCTTTTATAATTTCCGACATTCAATCACCACTTTGCCTATTCGTATACGTGCATTAGCTTATTTTGCTTCCTTGCTCGATATCCTTTTCAGGCTGCAAGCATATAACATTCCCTTTATCATTTTCAGCGGCTAAAATCATACATTGGGATTCTATGCCCATGAACTTTCTTCGTTGAAGATTTAGGATGAAGGCATACTTTTTGCCCACTAACTCTTCAGGTTTGTACCATTGCAGAAGGCCAGCAACTGCTTGCCTTTTTTCGTTTCCGAAATCCACAATCATTCTTATGAGATTTCTCGAACCCGGGACTTGGCTGGCTTCCAAAACCTGCCCGACTCGCATATCAAGTTTCTGAAATTCTACAAAGGATACTTCCATTTAAGTCCATCCATCTTTTAGAATTTCATAGTTAGTAACTGACGAACTTATGTATTTCGTGCGCGATTGTTGCGAAGCACATCTTCTTGCGCTTGTCTGTCATGTGCGAGCAATTCTGAGTTTGCTTTAAATCTTTGAATGATTATTGTATTCGTATGGTAGACAGCGAAGCAAAAGAAGAGATATTGAACAAGGCCTTGCACTATTTCAACGTAGAGCATTGGAATTGTGCAGAATCCGTTTACCTAGCAATTTTCAGACATTATTACGGAATAGACGCGAACCCTAAAACGGCAACAGCTTATGGAGGCGGAATTGCAAGAACTGGCAACATTTGTGGAGCAATAAACGTTGCTGTAATGGGAATAAGCCAAAAATACGGAAGAGAAAATCCAAACCAACTCTTCCTCAATACAAAACGTCCGGTGTTCGAATTCCTTAGTAGAATTGCTGGAGAATTTGGTTCTATCCATTGCATTGAACTTTCAGGCTGCAACCTATCTGAACTGGAAGGGAAAAGAAAATTCAGGGACGAAAACGTTCTAAAAGAGAAATGTACGCCTATTATAAGAAAAGTTATGGAAACATTTTTTTACATCGTTGAGGAATGGAAAACCCCCTAACCGTATGCATGTGAGATAGGTTTCCAAGTTTATAAGCTTCTAACAAAGAAAAAATCTAGAAGTTTATAAACCTTAGACTTCATTTCTTTATTTCATGTATACCAAAGTGTGCTATTTGAGAATCCTAGCAACTACCGACTTTCACGGCAACGCCGAAGCTTTTCGAAAAACCACTTTAAAGGCGAAACTGTATCACGTAGATGTAGTTGTTGTGTGTGGTGATATAACGCATTTTGGCTCTCATCCAGAGAGATTTTAAGGTGGTATCAATGAAAAAGGCAGTAATAGCTGTCAAGCTGGTTCCTGAAAGAAGCAGCGTCAGCGACGACCAGATTGTGAAGGAGATACTTGCTGAGGCTAAGATTCCATGCATAGAGTGAAAACATAGAGAAGATAACCGTTAGCAGGATATGTTTAAAACTTTAAGCCAACGCTAACTGTGTCGGAGGCATGTCACCGCCTAGCCCTAGGGGAAGGGCAGAAAGAGAATAAAAGGTGGAAATGGGAAAATGACGGACAAAAGCGAAATTTTAATAAACAACAACGGATTGATACTTGAACTGGGGAGGTTCCTATTTTGATTATAGTTGCAGTACTACAGAGGATGTCGAACCAAGAATCTGGAGTAATTAGTGTTTTGCTCGTTGTTGGAGGTTTAATGTTCTTTGCGGGTCTAATGCTCCATCACCTCCCTAGCCAAAATGAAAAAGAGGAAGAAGAATGCAAATAAGTTTGGTTAGGTGTTAAAAATGGATGAAAAAGTCGGCAACGGTATCATTGTTGGAATGGGAATAGCGTGTGTTTTACTTGGATTTTTGTCTTGGATATATGCTAACACCTTGTTTGGAAGATTAAGTTATGTGTTTGGATTTTTGGGAATAGACACCAGCCATTACATATTCGCTGACCTTAGCAGAATAATACAGACTTCCACGGGCATCATTGTCACAGGACTTGTGTTTCTACTTTTCGGTTCTTTAGGAATAAAAAAGAAAGTGAAGAGTGACACAATCAACCTAGGCGTTTTTATTGTTCTTGGGTTGAGCCTTGTGTTTTTAGGTTTAATCAACTGGGTTGGAACAGACCTCTATCAAGTAGGTTTAATGTTCGCGCTTATGAGTGTTTCATGGACGAAATATCGGGCATACGCTAAATACTATGTCCCCTTAATTTTGACTTGTGGAGTCATACTGATAATTCTAGGAATATCTTACCTATACGCTACACACGGCGTGCTTATCTACGCAACAGGTCTAGGCGTGTTTCTTGGTGGAATAGCTTGCCTCATCTTTGCCTTGAAGGGAGGTAAAAAGAAAAATGAAAACGTTTGAGCCAGAGTTGAATACTTTGGAGCATATAAAGTCTAGATAAAACCACAAAAACTCTCACACCTTGATTCTCTCTGAATGTGCATAAACATTCATTCCATTTCCCCTCACAAACCCCACCAAAGTCACCCCAGTCTTCTCAGCAACTTTTACACCCGAATCAACTGCTCCAGCCAAAGACGCCACAATCGAAACCCCCGCGCGCGCCGCCTTTAAAACAATATCCCCAGTTAACCGTCCACTCAAAGCCAAAAAACACCCGCTTAAATCCTGTTGGCTCAAAGATGCCACACCAATCACCTTGTCAACCGCGTTATGCCTTCCCACATCCTCAGCCAACGCAACTAAATCCCCATCACGCTTAAACAACGCAGCAACGTGCACACCTCCAGTTTTCCTGAATGTACTAGCCAGCACATTCAACAGTCTAACACACTCTGAAAGAATCTTCGCCTCAATCTGCCAAAAAGGCAAACTTTTCAACTCAATGGTGTCAAGCAATTCCCCAAGCGATCTATAACCTATACCACTACACGCAGAAACAATCAACTGTGCAAAAGGCTTCGAAACAACAACATGCTTCTCAATATCAGTCTTTCGTAAAGTTGCTTCACAACGATTTTCACCATCAAAATCTACACTAACAATCTCATCTACCGAACTCACTAAACCCTCGCCCAACAAGTGTCCCACTACTAGTTCTTTCAACAAAGCCGGCGAACAAAGAATAGAAACAAAGTGAATTCCACCTAGAAAAACATGCAACGGAACTTCTCTAGCCACAAGATCTTCTTTACTTTTCATTTGAGCATTAGCAACATCAATCTTTAAAACTGCTACATTTTCTGTTATTATGCTCATCTTCTTTTTACCTCGGACAACACATAATCAACAATACAATCTGCAATATCTACTTGCGTAACAGACTGCAACCCACGCCACCCCGGCTGACTATTAACCTCAATAATCAATGGTCCATCCTTGCTTTCCAGAATGTCCACACCCGCAACTCTACAATCAACAACCTTCGCTGCTTTAACCGCCAAAGCCTCCAATTCTTCGCTAATCTGAATCGCTACAGGTCGAGCACCCTGACTCACATTAGTCTTCCACGAATCCCCAACTCTCCGCATGGCAGCAACAACACGATCACCCACCACAAAAGCACGAATATCAGAATCTCCATGAGGCACAAACTCTTGAAGATAAAGGACCCCATGATAAAACCTTATGGAACTGAAAATTCGCGCAGCAACATCTGCGTCGAAAATCCGTGTCGAACCAACTCCCTGCGATCCGAAAAGAGGCTTCAAAACTACATCACCTCCCAGTTCATGAAAACCTACTAAAGCCTCCTCTACACTTTCAGTCACTACAGTCCGCGGCACTGGCAACCCACTCTCATCCAAAAGCGCCAACGCATAATACTTATCCACACACCGCTCAATCGCTCCAGCAGGATTAACAACCAAGACACCCCGACGCTCAAGACTGTGCAACAAGTCCATCCGAAAAATAATCTCCTCAAGCGAACCACGACCAACATGCCGAATAATCAATGCCGGCAAATCCCTAGCGACATCAATATCATTTACTCCTACAGCACACCGATAACCAACTTTCGCTACAAGACTGGGAAAACTGAAAAACACAAAAGACGCATCCCTTCTCTTCAGAGACTCTCTTAACTGCACAGTTCCCCATCCCTCAACATCCTTTCCAAGAATGCCAACAATCAAACAAACCAAGCCTCACCTAACAAATTACATAAGAAAATAAAAAGCATACACATTGTCTACATCTCCTAAAACGGAATGTTTAAATTCTAATTCTGACATAGTAATATTTACTATATGTCTCGCTAAAGACATAGTGTAGATTTGAAAAACATTAAAACTGTTCAACACAAAAACAGACGTGCCAAAAATGAAGTGCCCATACCTTTCAAACGCTTCAAAGAAAAAGTGCGTGAAAATGTCAGCAGAAAATATTGATGAGGAGCTTTCTGACTTTGATTTGAAACATTTTTGTGATGGTAACCCAGTTTACTGTTACTATTTTCGGGCACCTGCTCTGCAAGCAGCAGCGAAGCTTTCGAAAGGTATAGTGTCACTTGAAAAGTTGCCTAAGGAAATCCCATTGCCCACAGCTCCAGTAAAGAGTGTTTCTTTGAAAATAGAACGACATCCTTGGCAAGAATAGTAGCTCCTAGATGATTAGAGAGTGGATTTCTTTTGCAACGTATTCTAAGTACTTCTCTTTATCTGTCAGGTTGAATATTGTTACAGAAGCGTCTCGCGTGATTCCAACGACATATCCATATTCTTTTGCCCGTGTTACAATATACCAAACGTTTCCGTGCTTAGAATACTCATCAAAAACTGAAGTGCCAACTAAATTTGGTCCATAGAGTGAGAGTTTGTCTATATTGGGAATGTCTACGTTATCGAAGAAAGTTATCTTGGTGTCTTCTGGATTTTTCAAGTGGAAATTTTGAAGAGTTTTGGGCGGAATTTGTGCTTCAATTATTTTTCCAACTTTTTCAAATAGGATATCGCTTATTTTGTTGGCGATGAAGTTTGCCATTCGCTTTTTCTCAACTACTGTTAACAGCACTTTTCCGTCAAAATGCCGGAAGCTGAAAACCGCTTCTATGGTTTTTGGTATTGGAATGACTTTGCCTCTATGAAATACGCGTATGACGTAGTCATGGGAGTAGATTCCTGTAACGGCATTTTCTTTTGGTAATAGGTTTGCTATTTCTGTTATTAGTGTAAAGTTGTAGTCACCTTCTGAATATTCTTCTTGGAATTTGTAGTTCTCCAGTTTTGATTCGATCTCGTCTAGTGGTTGAGGTTGAGTTAGTTTGAAGACTTTTCCAGCTATGACCATAGAGAATCCTACCTATTTGTTGTTTTATTTCTTGGGATTTAAGTTTAAGCCCCGAATAGGTTGAGGGCATTCATGTAATCATCGAATGTGTCGATGGTTATCCATGTGCCATGGTATTTAAAGCCTTTTAGAGCGTTTTGCGTTGCTAGTTTTGGCAGCACCATTTTTTCGAAGTCTCCTGTAGTAGGGAAGTGTTTTAGTATGATGCTTTTTTTCATAGCATAGTGTCCAGCGTTTACGTAGAAATCTAGTCGGGGTTTTTCTTCAAAATTTTTGATGTAATCATTTTTGATTTTGACTTTTCCATAGGGTATTGTAGGTTTTGCTAGCAGTACAACTATTGAATTGTCGGATTCTATAAGTAGCTTATTTGGATCAAAATCGAATGCAAGGTTGTCAACGTTACATGCGTAGAATGTTTCGCTTTGGATTTGTTGGCATGCTTTTTTCAAGGCGCCCCCTGTGCCAAGGTTGCTGTCTTCGATTGACATTGTTACCTTAGCAGTTTTTGTTTGTTTGAATTTTTTATAGACACCAGTTTTTAATACGATGTATCCGAGGAGGTCTTTACTTACTGCAAGAACTATTTTTTTAAATCCGTGTTTTGCGAGCCAGTTAACTTGCTTTTCGATGATTGTCTGGTCGCCGAGACTTAGTAGTGGCTTAGGTATTTGGGCTTCTGGTTTCAGCATCCAAGTTTGTCCGCCACAGAGTATTATTGCTTCTTTTATCTTTGACATCTGCTTGTCTCCACACTGTTTTAATTTATGATGTAGTTATAAAGCCTTAGTATTATTGAAAGAGTTGGAGTTTTTGTGGGTTTGTTGCTTTGACTAGACAGTCTGCTATATGCTTCTAATAGACACCAAATATGGCCTTCTGTTTCATTTTGTTTGGTTTAGTTGTTTTATTGTGTTCCATATTTTGTCTCCTATGTAGTGGATGTTTTTCAGGATTTTTCCGTGTTCAAGGTTTTTTGCTTCTTTGGTATTGTAAAGTGCTATGGCGATGGCTATGGGTTTTTGGTGGCGTTCGTCGGAGATTATGACGATGTTTTCTTTGTTGAAAGTTCCTTCGTAGTGGACGATGCCTGGAGCCATGATGTCTGCTCCGTTGCAAATGTGTGGGATTGCTCCCATGTTGACTGTGGCTTTTGGCAGATTCTTTAGGATTTTGTCTGATGCTAATGTGGGGAAGAGCTTGTTGTTTGATTTTGCAAAGATTGGTTCTTTGTTAATGAAAAATATTTCTTCATTGTTTGTTTTAGCGATTTCGATGGGCGGCTTTAATGTTGGTAACTCTTGAAGGTTTATTTTCGTGTTTTTGAAGAGTTCTGAGAGCAGTTTTTTTGCTTCTTTTTCTTTTATGAACCGTCGTTTTATTTTTTGCATTGTCACCACCAAAGGGTCACGTGTTATTATGGTCAAATGCGTAAATTTATTGTTAGTTCTTTTTTAGTTTTATGTATGCTCAAAATGAGGGAACTTATTTTTTATCTTAATTCAACAAGAGACTTGCAATAAAGATTATGTTAACAAAATCTTTTTTTAGATGAATCTTTTATACAAATTAACGGTAGCTAATAGAAAATAGTTCCAGAAACTTTAAATCGTCTTTGGATCTAAATAGTTAGTTGCCGAGGGAGAAGGAGAACCCTTGAAGTTCAGCCTGCTAAGAGTTATCGTAGGTCTGATGCTAATTCTAGTTATTTCATTTAATTTTGCAGTTATCGAAATACCTTATGTTTCTGCTCAGCCAACATGGCCGCAACAGTGGATTGAAATTGATTGGGACAAGAACGAAGATGGGGCAGCAGACGATTGGCGGGACGTTGAATATGCCTATTATCAATACGACAATGACTATCTCTACTTGAAGCTTCAATGTTACGACATACCGGGCATGAAATGGCCAAATCGAGACGGCAGATACAAATGGTTCATTGATTTTGACAACAATATGTATTATAGTGGCGGAAATGTAATCGACGCTGAATACGTTCTTTTCGTAGAAGATACTGATCATAATGGACTCGGAGAAATGTATTTACTCTTTGACGCGAACAACGACAACAATTTTGGCGAATATGAGCCATGGCCTCCTACAAATTACGCCAACTATAAAATTACTGACCCAAATATTGGGGGATGGAGGATAGTCGTTCCCGATCAAATTGAAATGTATATAAACTGGGCTTCTATTGGAGATCCTGCCTCCTACAAGTTGTTCTGGTCAACGGATCAGCAAAATCCCAACCTTGACCAATCTCCTACAGCAGACCGAATAGATGAAGAGCAACCTATAATAGTTCACAATGTTGCAGCAATAAGCCAAGTTCCCACACCTCAAATTGTGAAGCAGGGTGAGCATGTCACAATTCAAGTAGGTTTAGAAAACAAAGGTACTCAAATTGAAGCCTTCAATGTCACATGTTACTTCAACAACACTGCAATTGGAACAAAACTTGTGGCTAATTTAACTGCTGGACAACAAACAACACTTACTTTTGACTGGGATACGATAGGCATACCTGTAGGCAACTATACAATTACAAGCTGGGCCGACTCGAGGGCAGCAATAACTGAAACAGACGAACAAGACAACTGGTGCACCTCACCTGCAATAGTAACAATTCAGCCAGCACCAGTTCACGATGTAGTCACGGTGTCTCAAGTTCCAGACAAGACAAGTGTGGTTCAAGGAACACTAGTTAACATAAATGTAACAGTGTCCAACATGGGGGATTTCGTTGAAACCTTCAACGTCACATGCTTTTATGGCACTAACCCAATAAGCTATCAAACCATAACAAACTTAGCACAAAAGACCTCAACCAACACAATTTTTGCATGGGATACAACAGGAGTCGAGCCAAACACATACTATATTCTCGCAATGGCTGACTCTAGCAATGCCATAACTGAAATTGATGAAAACAACAATAACTGCACAAGCTTTGAAGCTGTAACTTTGTATTCGCCTAGTCAAATGGGAAAATTGTTTGTCGATAAAGTTAAAACCGCTGTCATAAGTGGAGAAGATCCGCCAATTGTTGGATTACAAACAGTTTATGAATTGACAATCATTGTAACGAACATTGGAGGCAGCAATGTCTCCAATGTCAAAGTAAATGAAACAATCTCTTCAGATGCGACCTTCGTAAGTGTAGGAACACCAAGCCAAGGTTTTATCATTGCGCTCCCACCTCCAAAAATTGTATGGAACGTTGGAACTCTAGCTCCTGGAACAAACGCAACATTAACCTTTAGAATAAGCATAACGCCAACTTCTCCCAGCTTAATATCCCTAAATCACAAAGAGGACATTATAGCCTCAGGAACAGACACGTTTAGTGGCAACCCAGTCTCAGACAGCGGTGACACCGATATTACGGTTACCGCGATAATACGTGACGTGGCTGCAATTAGCCAAGTTTCTACAAGCACCATTATTTGTCAAGGCGATACTGTTGCAGTGGACGTAACAGTGAAAAACCTTGGCAACATCTCTGAAACCTTCAATGTTACATGTCACTACGACAGTAACCCAATTGGGGTTATACGTGTTTACAATCTGGCAACAGGCGGTCAAACCACCATCTCGTTTGCATGGGACACCACAGGCATACCGCCAGGAACATACTCAATAAATGCTGAAGCTGACTCAAGCTACGAAATTACCGAAAGCAACGAAACAAACAACATATGCACCTTTCTTTCAACAGTCAAAATCGTAATACATGATGTTGCGATCATAAGTCAACTTCCCTCACCCCCCACAGTAACGCAAGGAGAAAATGTAACAGTAGAAGTTGTTGTTGAGAACGAAGGAACAGAGCCTGAGACGTTCACTGTAAACTGCTACTTCAACGATACACTCCTCGAAACAAAAACAGTCACAAACCTACAGCCAAACACAACAGAGACGCTCAATTTCAACTGGACCACAACAGGTGCTCTAGTAGGAACGTATTTCATTAACACAGGAGCATCAACAGTGCCCGGCGAAAAAGACACAGACGATAACGCATGCCTAAGCACAACCAGCGTCACAGTAACATTGCCACAATATTGTTTGACAGTCTCCTCTCCCTACGGCACCTTAGGTGGGGAAGGCTTGTATGACAGTGGCAGCACTGCTTACGCAACTTTAAACATTAGCACAATAGATCATGGAAATGGAACTCGCAGAATATTCACTTCTTGGGGCGGAGACGCCTCAGGAACAAACTACGCTCAAAGCGACCCAATTCTCATGGATGGACCAAAAACCGCAATAGCAAGCTGGAAAACACAATACTACCTAACAGTTAAAACCAACCCGTCAGGAATTGTGGCAATTCCAGGTACAGGCTGGTATGACGAGTCTACGAATGTGCCTCTTACAGCGCCTTCTGTTACAGGTTATACATTCCTCAACTGGACTGTAGACGGCGTCTCGCAAGGCGATGGCGTCAAATCAATCCATATATACATGAACGCACCTCACACAGCTACCGCTCACTACAAATCTTCCATTGTGGGAGGTTTCACGGTTTCTATAAAGTCGCCTCTACACCACACTTGGATAAGCCTAAATGCTATGCTCATCGCTGCCATCTTTATAACAATGTCTTGGGTAAAGAGACGACAAAGAAAAACTAGTAAGATACCCTAAAACTTGCTGAAAAGCTGACCTTAAAGACGCCTAATTAATCTCTGGCCTAGAGGGAGAAATTTTCTTCTTTGTATTTCCTTGTAATAATGGAAGTTCGAATCCGCAGCACACCCGGTAGAGGAGCAACAAATTGCGCGATAAAGGAATGCAGTTTCTCTTGGTTTTCCGCCACTATTTTCGCAATTATAAGCAATTCCTCAGAGAGCGAAGTAAAAACTTCCGACACCTGTTTGTGTTTCGCCAGTTTTTTCGCAACCATATCACTTTCTTTCGGATCAGTGAAAATAGTCACAATAGCAGTAAGAAAATCCACTCCAGCCTTTTTATGGTCAATCACAACAGCATACTTCTTGATAATTCCACGTTCTTCCATTTTCTTTATATGATCATAAATCGTAGAATGCGCCAAATTTAAACGCCGCCCAATTTCTGTGTAGGTTTGTCTAGCGTTTACTTGAAGAATCCTTAGTATAGCACAATCTAAATCATCAAGAAAAACGAGTTGATTTTTCGCCTTCATAAAGTGAGCCTTCTCAACAAAGACAAGTGTTTACAGTTTGCGTAATTTATCCTTTGCTATCGGAAAACTGTAGGAAAAACGAAATTTCTTCGTCAATTATTTTAAAGATCCACTATCTTGGCTACGATTTTGCGAAATTTATGTAGAATAAGTTTAAATCCTACGGCGAGAACTAGAATATAGTTCTATAAAAATCTTTCAGTGATGTGTTTAGATTGGCTCAACTCTCGAAAATGCCTAGAGTCTGGGACCTTTTAAAGCATTTCAAAGAATCATGTCGCCATAAAGGTTGGAAGGCTTCCGATTATGAAGACATAATAAAAATAGATGATGAATACCACAATTTTATTGGAACACGAACAATTCATACCTCTACCTTCAAAAAAATTGCTTCTAGAAAAAAACTTGCGGTTCCTAAAGGAGAATCATACAGTGTAATAGATGTTTCATACACTGCTTGGGTTTTCCAGCAACAACCTTCGGAGCAATTGGTGGAAGCTTTGACAATGGACTCTGAACTCTCTAAAAAAATAGCCCTGTATGATCTAAGTGGAGTATATCAAGGCAAGCCTCTTTGCTTAAAATTTAACGAAACAGACAGCCTTGCATTCAACGAATTTGAGAAATTCTTAAAGGAGACATATGGAGTGGAAACGAAGTCACTTTACGAACCACGCACGAATGAACCTAAAACTTTTAAGTCAAAGCTTTCGAAAGCCTCACTTGGATAAACTATACGTATTCTCTTTTTTAAAGCTTGTTAGTATTCTACTATTTTTGACAATTTCTTGGCAGTTGCAACAGTACTCTTCGCTTCTTTGGGCAATGGAGCTATTCCATCGAATTCAGTTCGTTCGATAAATTCAATGAGCATTGCTCTGAGCGCTCTCGAATCCCATTCTGCCAGTTTCTCGATGGTATCAACTCCAGCATCATAGTATAGTCGTGCACGAATATTTTTGACACCTGGGATTCGCGCCAAGTCTGAGAGCTTCACGAACTCCAGAACAGATTCGAGCGGTATACCAGTCTTCGCCGACAACTCCTTCCTTCCACTGCCTGTTCGTCCCGACTCCACCATCTCTTCCACGTTTCGAATACCTAGAGCAGCAAGCCTCTTTACATATTCAGCGTTAACGCCTCGAAACCTCTTTAACGCAAAAGACGCTCGCTTAATCCTTTGCTCACGAAACTCATTTGCAAGTTTTCGCATTCCCTCGTTCGAGGTATACTCATAATAGTAACGAATACTCCACAAGTATCCCTTGACTCGCGGTTTCAGCTCCTTTTCACCCCACAACACAAAGGCTTTGAGATCCTCGGGACATGCTTCGTCAGGCTTTTTGCCACCTCGGTACTCTTGCAAATAACGCTCAAATTCCGTCATATACACAACACACCGCTTGATGGCACTCTGCGACCGCCCACTTCTTTTCAAAAATTTCCGAAATTCTTCTTCATCCAACATCTTATATCCCATTACTTCAGGGTAAAATACATTTGATTTTTAAACTGATTTAGGAGATTTCAGTTTTATGACTTGTGGGACAAACTTATATTTAACTCAAATTCAAATAAAATGTTACCCTTCTTTGATTAGTTTCGCTTTGTTGAAGAATGCAAGCTTTCATAAGGAACGTAGTTGATAGTTTTGCCTTGGGAAAGACTGTGGCAAGAGAAGAAAAGAGTAACGAAATTGATAAAATGAAGAAGCTTGCCGAGTTTAAGACGCTGCTTGAAAAGAAGATTGCAGACGCAGAAGCCGATTTGGAAAGTTTGAAAATTCTGCTTGAATTCGTTAACAAAATTTTATTGGAAAAAGGATTTAAAAGAGTTGAGATTGCAAAGCCAAAACGTGCCAAGGCACTTGCTTTGCCGCCCGTTATGGAATATGAAACTGTTGTTCCTCTTAAAGCAGTGACAGGAGGGCTTCTAGCGAATCTATACATGAGTCAAGAGTCTATGTGTGTGACAATCGCCAAAGATAGGACATTTAACGTGAAAACTCCACCTTTTCAACAGTTTTTGATCGAGCGTGTTCTAAGCAAGATGCAAGAAAAAGACAGCGAAGCCGCAAGTAAGGGTGAAATAACTCCCGATAAAATCTTTTCTTACGAATTAATTTTAGACGGTGATGCTATTCGAGAGATTGTGATTAAAAACGTTACGGCAGATAGACTGCGCGAGCTTAGATCAAGTATTCACTGGACTTTAGAGAAAATGCACGAAAAAGCGGAAAAGCACGCTTAGCATCGGTATAGTTTGTTTAAAGAGAATTGAAATTGGGATTCTTCTATATGGAACGATCGTAGTAGATGTTTTTGCCAGTGGCGGATAGCGGTATTCCCATGATGATATGCGCTTCCGGTAGTAATTTCAGTCTTTTTGCAGCGGTTCCAATTCGGTACATTATTCGGTTATCGACATTTAGGAGGCTTGCTATTTTTGCTGCTGAGCCTAAGGCGATGCCCATATCTAAGGCTTTAAAGATGCAAGTGGGTCCTACAAAATCTTGACCTTGCTTTTTTCCAGCTTTTTCAAAAGCTTCGCAAGTCGCGTAGCCACACGCACCGCAGTTGATGCCAAAGGATATTGGTCCTTTTACGCCGATTAGTAGCACCACTTCAGAATCGCGTAGGTTTTTGCTGTCTCGTTTGAATCCTTTGCTGTTTCTTTCTTCTGCCATTTTATCCATTTCTGCTGCGATTTCGTCTTTATCTTTGCCATAGACTATTGCCGTGACTATGTCGTCGATTCCTCCAGATTTGGGCGCGGTTCTTGCTGAGACTAGCATTAGTTTTGCGGTTTCTAAGAGTCCGTCTTTTTCTCCTTTTTCGCGGAGTATGGGCATTCTTTCTTTTCCTTCTTGGAATATTTGTTTATGGCATGCCTGCCACTGCGGGTCCGAAAATGCTTTTCATTAGTTCTGCGACTTTGGTTAGTTGGTTTGTGTATAATGCTATCGAGAGGAAGGTTAAGCCTGCAAGTAGAATTAGTGAGCCTATGATTCTTTTTTCTGATGTGTCCACGGTTTCTCGCCTAGACGTATCGCTTTAGTTTGTTTTGAATTAATAGTTTTGGGGCTACTCCGACTATACGGTCGGCTTCTGTTCCGTTTTTCATAATCAGTAGAGTTGGGACGCCCATTATGCTGAATCGTGTGGCGGTTTCGGGATTTTCATCCACATCAAGTTTGCCAAAGACTATTTCGCCAGCGTATTCTTTTGCTAGTTCTTCTATGATTGGAGCAACCATTCGGCAAGGTC
>JAOUKM010000032.1 GCA_029882535.1 Candidatus Bathyarchaeota archaeon | reverse complement strand
ATACTTCTGAAGCAGATGAGTGAGCTTGAGGAAAAGGGCATACTGCAGCATACTATGTTCGTAGCTTTCAAAATCGTACAGTCAATGAGCGACAATAACCCAGCGTGGTTCAAAGAAGCTCTAGACGAACAAAGTGATGAAATCAAAAAGTCAATACAGGAGAAGATGGAGAAGGAAATTCGATTTGTCTTAAAATCGATCATGGAGATTAAGGGAAACCCTCTTGTGATGGGGAAGCTGCAGGAGGAAGCTGTTGCTAAGAGGTTGTCTTCGCTTAAGACTGGACAGGATAGGTTCATGACAGAGAAGGCAAGGAAATCGGAAGAGGACGTAGAGTGCCAGGTAATTGAGAGGGGCAAAGCGATGGGGAAGATAGTGATAGAATCGAAATACACTGGAAAATGGCAACAGGCCTATGTCGAACAAATCAAGCGATACATGGACAAGGAAGGGACAAGTTTCGGGATACTTGCGACTAAAACACTTCCAGATGATGCCTTAAATAGCACCGTATGGAAAGACGGCGTCCTAATTGTCAAACTAGAGAACATTGAACCCGCCTACATCTTCATGAGGGAGCATCTACTTCTCAAAAAGACTTTGGAGGAAGAATACGCAGCAAAGTTCGGCCAACTCGAGGTTCGAGATCAGATACTTGAAGAGCTGAAGAAGGCTATAATGAGCGGAGAACTAGACGTAATCATAGAGCAAATAAACAACACAACACTAAAAATCGACACCGAATTATCAAAGACAGAGAACTACTTAGGACGATTCTTCAGGAACGTAAGGAAAAATACCAATATCATAAGAGAGTTTACATGCAAGCTAATCAGCGAACACATTGAAAAGATAAGGACACAAGTAATCCAGCAGCCTTCCCCTCTTTCTTCTACGTAATCAGAGCGGCTTCAAATCTGCCTTATCATTTATTTGAAGAAAAAGAGATGGAGATTGCTAAGCTTCCAAAGGGCGTTTTCTTCTGTAAGCCAATGCTGTCAGCAGTGTTGCAGTCATGAACATTGGAAGAATTGCGAAGAATGAAAATTCTGGGATTATCACTACTTCTTTAGTTGAATGTTCATATTCAAAGTAAATCCATCGGTGTGTTCCGTTGTCGTAGAGGGTGTAGTTCCAGTACGTTGGATTAGCTCCATCAATAGTTACATTGAACGGCTCAGACAGAACTTCATAAGGTATGCTCACTCTGCAAAAGCCATGAGTTTGGTTTGCTGTTGTGTTGGAAACATGGAAGCGTATCGTGCTAGACGATTCATACCTGAAACTGTCAACAGTGGAGTTGGAGATAATGTTGATGGACTTCCAGATTGAAGTGTTGAAGCTGTGGAAGGGCCCCATCAATGGATAATTGTCTATGTTATTTGCATCGATGGTGTGGTTTGTATCGCCAATTCCGTCATGGTTTAAGTCGAAACCGGTATAGTTGCTCCAGTAGTTCCCTTCAACATCATTATTCCAGATATTCGCTGAGTTAGATGAAAGAACATGGTTTGTGTTGTTTAAGAAGTTGTTGTTGCAGATGAAATTGTCTGAAGAGGCGTGTTGGTGTAAACCATGCCATTCGTTATTTGCGATGTTATTTCCACATATCGTGTTATTGTTTGAGTCGTCGTAGAGCTCTATGCCGTAATAGTTGTTTGTTATGTTGTTTCCAGAAACAACGTTATTTTTGACGGAATAGCCAATGTAGATGCCTTCAGAACCTTGAAAGGCTTTGTTGTTCGATATGTCGTTTCCACATATTGTGTTAAAAGAGCCTTCGAGCCATAAACCATAGTCACTGTCTGTTATGGTGTTTCCAGAAATGGAGTTGTTATTTGAGGAGCCATAGAGTTCCACGCCATAATCTGTGTTTGCTCTTATGTTGTTTCCAGATATGGTGTTGTTTGAAGATTCATCGAGGTAGATACCGACCATGTTGTTTGCTGTTATGTTGTTTCCAGAAATTGTGTTGCTATTTGAAGAACCAAGGAGTTCAATACCAGATTCATTGTCGGTTATGTTGTTTCCCGAGATCACATTTTTAGCAGAATTGAATCTAAACCAAACACCGATATAATTATCGCTCATGCGGTTGCCTGAGATTGTGTTATTGGAAGATGCACGCAGTTGGATGGCTTCGGCACCATCTGTTATCGTGTTGTCTGTTATCGTGTTATCGGAAGAGTTCTCAAGGTAAATGTTTCCTTCGTTGAATGTTATGTTGTTTTCCAGGATAATGTTCAGGATTGACGACTGAAGATAGATGCCATACCCAAACCCCGCAACATTTACATTTCTGATTGTCACATTGCTTACGCTTGTCAGGTTAAAGCCAACTAAGTTTCCAGAAACGAAATCACTGAGTGTGTATCCGTTTCCGGCGATTATTATGTCGCTTCTTTGAACCACGATTGAAGCGTTTATGTCACTGGTGAAAGTGTAAGTAATGCTGTCCATGCTTACGATCTTGTCGGTACCTTCAATCGAACCGTCAGGCTTGATGTAGATGGGGCCTGTCTGAAACACAACCATCATGTCGCCCCAGTTTGACGGAATCATAACGTCCATAATTCCCATTATAGGCCAAATGCTGTATTGGAAGGTGGACTGATCATAGCTCAAGAGTAGCAATCCCAGAGTTTTGTTTTCACCAGACGTAATGCCGATTCTACCATATGTTACATTGAATTCGATTGTATATCCAGCAGCTTCTTCAAACACGGACACATTCCATCCTGGGCTAGGGGGTAATGGGCCCATTCCGTCCGTCTCGAATGCAGTTCCATTTCGAAAAGTACCGATTATTATGTCATCAGATTGATTCAAACTGGGACCGCCATCATTGCTTGTATCTAGGCCAAGGTAAACACCCTCGACATCGGAGTCGAGAGTGGCGTCACTGATGTTAAATGCGATGTAGAGGTTGTTTGCATCGTGCTTCAGATGGACAATTGTGAAGTTGAAAGAGAGAGTGGAGGCGTCATTCCATTCGCCGGGCGCCATTTCGCCATCAATAACCGGTGCTGTGCCATCAAATACATCGACCGAATATCCCACTGCATGGGCACTTGCTCTGATGACTACTAATAGACTGAGCAATTCGAAAGCTAAGACTAAAACGCGTTTGTTAATCATGGTGCTCGTCTTGGATTTTGTGAGTTTAGCTTTTATGCTTTGTGCAGAGATCTTTGCCTTAAGCGTCTAACACCTTCAGCGCGCGCAACACGGGAAGACCTAACGAGGAAAGTTGGTGTAAGAAAAAACCGCACTCTACCTCAAGAAGGGCAAATACAATCCTTCATTGGAGCTAGCTCATGAGGTAGCTAGAGCTGCGCATGCGCATTGCCAAGAAAAGGGGGAGTTTGCGGGGGATATCTCCACTGTCGGTGTGCGTACACCTAATCAGCTTGTTCCAGTTTCTTGGCTATTTCATTTAGTTTTTCGGTGGCTTGTTTGAAAACTTCTTTGGCTTGTGTGGCAGCTTCTTCCGTGTATTTTTCGCGCAATTTGTCAAGAAGGCTCCAGCTAGCCTTCATGAAACTCTTTCCTGCTTCGAGTAGTTCCTTTGCCTTTTCAGGATAAGAGTTGAGCCATGGGAACCTGTAAAATGGAGGCCTGAAAGCACCAAATCTCTCTTGAATCTCTTTCCTTCTCTTGACGTGTTCCTCTAGAAACGCTTTGCCTTCATCAGTTAGGGTATAACGTTTCATACCGGGCTCTTGGTCCGGTGCTTCCTTGGTATATCCTTTTTCCTGAAGCCACGCTAAGAGGGGATAAATCGACCCAGGACTTGGCTTCCAACGTCCCTCAGTCTTACTTTCGATTTCGTTCATGATTTCCGATCCCGATCGGGACTTTTCGTCAAGCAGTTTCAACACGGAGTATTTCAAGAAGCCTTTTGGAACAGACGCCATGTGTCTCATCCAACGACCAAAATGGTGTCTATGTGAACAATTCATATTCTCACCTCCAATTCAATCGATATTGATATCATATATGATACGAATATTGATATCGATATCGATATATATAAACCTTCCTACTTTACTGACGCCACTTATGTGCCCCCAAAGAAAAAAGGGGGGTTTTGCGGGAGATATCTCCATTTGTCGCCGGTTCAAACCCGGCCCTCGGCACCAAACCTTCAACATCCTAATTTCCTAAGGATTGTGGCGTCCAACTTTTTAATGCTTTTTCCAATTCCGATTCACATTTTCAGAGCGTACAAGGAAAGAACAGAGAAAACCGTGAAGAAAATTCCTGAAGCAGCGAATACAGGCATGTATCCGAAAGACTGGGCGACAAATCCAGCTAACAATACTGAGGTGAACTCTGCAACTCTCATAGGTATATGAAGCAATCCTACATCAACGGAAACAGTTAGTTCATTCTTTGTAGCTTTCGCAATAATAGATTCAAAAAAGCCTATTCCAAGACCATCAGCGAGAGCTAGTGCCAAGAAGAGTGCAAGAAAGTAACTACCCGAGTTTGCCAAGAGAAACGTTACAAATAAGGCAATTACACTCTGAACAACAACTCGTCGAATATCAAGACGAATCCTTAGTGTGCTAAACGTTACAGATGCAGCTAGCAAGCCGTAGAGCATGAAGGCTACTCCTATTGTGATATAATCATATCCAAGTTGCTGTACCATAAAAACTGGCAAAAGCAACGCAAAAAGAGGATAAAATGCAAGGCTAAAGAATAACATAGCAAATGAGACAAACCAAAATATCTTACCCTTATCTCTTGGGTTGAGTAAGGCCATAGCTTCTAGGACTCCTGCCCTTGATTTCATTCTCTGAGCTCGCCAAAGTAGTGCGGCTGGAATCACCATAATTGCAGATGCAAGGATCAACATGCCCAATGTGAGTTCAAATCCCATAAAGACCAATGCCACACCTGAAATTGCGCTGCCAATGGCAGTAGACAAAGATATAACAGCGGCATTCCTTGTAGCTCCCGCTGCCTTTTGTTTAGGAGATAGTGAAAAGATGGCAGTTCTGTTAACCGCCCAGTAAGAAGACACTTTCACTGCTTCAACAATCTTTCCTAAGAGAAAGGCAGGAATGGAGTTAGCAACTAAATATATCAAAGTCGAAAAAACCGTTCCAGGCCAGTTTAGCAGCAAGTAGAATCGAGCCCACCCTACTTGATCTGCAAGTGTTGCAAGAAGCAGTCGGACTACAAGAAAGACTAGAGGTAAGATAGAAATCACGATGCCGATCTCTGCAAGATTAACGTTTCTCTTCAATAGTAATAATGGAATTATCAGTGCAAGGCCTCCAGATACAAGATGATTAAGGAAAGTGATCGCAAAAATCCTCTTCATCTAAATCCTCTTCCTGCACAACAAAGGGGAATGATTGACTCCCCTTTATTTACGTTTCACAAGAACTGTCTTAGCACCTTCAAATTCGCCTTATCGTAAATCACTTTAGGAATTCTAATGCATGAGAGAGGAAAAAGAGGAGGAGAGATCGAGTTGTAAATGATTATTTCAGTTTTTTTCTTGGTTTCTTTGAACCCTTTCTTTCCTAGCTTAACGCCTTTCTTCCCAACCCTTTCAGCAGTTTTAGTCGTCTTTTTCGAGGCTTCCTTGGCTTTCTTCTTGGTTTTCTTCAGGAATGACATTTTTATCACGTTGACTGAATCAGCACCTTTTGCCTAAAAATTCTTACCTGTATGGGCGAGGTTGCTCTGAGTTGACGTAGTTGAAATTAGTGATCCAAGTAGTATCTAGTCTCAGCCGCCGTTATTGTAGGCATCCAGTAAGTCCCTGAGATGGATGGCTTCCTGTATTGTATGCATGCCAACGCAAAGAATAGAAGCTATGATACATGAAACGAGAGTGCATAAGAAAGAGAGGGGAGAGGAATCGGGAGCAAATTAGTAGATGCTTTCTACAATAGGGCATTTAACAGGGGGCTAAGATTGTTCTCGCTGAAGTGGAGCCTCAGCTTCTTGAATTTTATAGAGATGTATGTAGGTTCGAAGAAGTGCACGAGTGGGTAGAAGTTGGCAGAAAGAAGGCATGCATGCATAATGCATGCATGACAAATCTCTTAAAGAGAACCCCTTCGCTATTGTGATATAAGGAGATTCGTGGTGTTCCAAAAAATCCTCAAGTTATGGGTAGCATGGCTTCTAGGGTTAGCAGTGCTAATCGGAGGAGTAGCCCTTGTTGCATATCATGTAAAAGATATTCCCTACGCGTGGAATTTTGTTGGATTGGGTACAATTCTTGGATTAATTGGATTTGTAACTCTGATGGGAACTACTGCCTGGATGATGGAGTCAACGACTAAAAAAATCGATTCTTAACAAACACGATTACTCTAACACTTTCAGATTTGCTTTATCACAAATCTCTTTCAACATCTCTATTCCTGTGAAGTGTAGTGTTTAGCCAAAACATTCTTAGGTGCACGTCCTTGAAAGATGTCGATGTATCTGTAAGGAACAAAAATCTTATAAACCAATAACATGAAATGGCTTCAAGGTGATCTTAATGGCTCACGAGATGAAGGGCACATATAGAGTTTTTATAATGTTGAATACACAACCTGGGCTTGATGAAAAAGTATCTGAACAACTATTGAAATTCAAAGAAATCACTGAGGTTCATTTCATAAGCGGTATATATGATCTGCTTGTTGTTATGGAAGTTAGCCTCCATGGGAGGGCCATATTCACCACAATTCAAGAAATCAGCCAATTGCTAATTCAGAAAATTAGAAAAATAAATGGTATCCGAGACACAAACACGTTGTTGCCCTTCCGTTCACTCATAAAGCATACTAGCTGATAGTCCCCGCTCATTACTTATGTATTGGACATAGATAGAATGCGCGCGTGCTCGTTAAGAAATGATTTTAGAGTAAAGGGAGTATTTGAGAGTGGTGGAAAGTTTGGCTACAAAGTTTGAAAGCGTTAAGGTAATAGATTCCAGAATAGTTTATGATAAGCATGGCAGACGTATCATTGAGGATATTCTCGAGTTCGCAGATGGCTCAACGCATGAATGGGTCTACCATCCAGGTACAGGTGCTGAACCTGGTGCAGTAGCTGTGGCAGCCTTCACAGAGGACAACAAAATGATCCTTACGAAGCAGTATAGGCATCCCTTCCGCAAGATAATCCACGACTTACCAGCAGGCGGAGTGGAGGGATGCGAGACGCCTGAGAAGGCAGCACTAAGGGAGTTAGAGGAAGAAACGGGCTACACTGCCGAAAGGCTCAAGTGGATTGGAAGATTCAGCTGGGCTCCTAGTACTATGGGGGGCACTGTTGAGATATTCTTCACGAAATCTCTCCAGCCCAAGGGCAGCTTTGATCCAAGTGAGATAATGGACATTGAGCTTGAAAATTTTGAGAAGGTGCTAGAGAAAGTGCTTAGAGGCGAGTACATCGATTCAGCCTTAGTCATAGCAACCCTGCTGGTCTCAGCGAAAAAACTTCTTCACTCTTAAATCATGCGCGCGCTTGTAGTTCCATTGTTGCCTTACTCTCATTTGCTCACAGTGCTTAGATTCAGCGAAATCCATTTGAGGCTTGAGCTTTACTTAGAGCGCACGCAGTGGTCTTCATCAGTATGGCTGGGGTAATAGCCAGTTTCCCACTTTCATTTTTACTTTTTTGATTGTTGTCTTAGCGTCTCCTCTAGTGTTTGTGTTGCTTGGGCTTTGGAATTATCGGGGCATACGGATAAAGGTGACCACTGAAAGCCTTCTAATTTATTACGGCTTTTTCAATCGCAAACAAATTCTAATAGAGGATATAGTATCCTGTGAACCAACTAAAGCCCCTTTTAGAAGATACTATGGTATCGGCGTTAGATATGGCACTGATGGCTCTTGGGCTTACACAACATCACTTGGCGACGCGGTGAAAATAATCCTACGGAAAGGAAAGCCATTCGGCTTTTCTTCAAATAACCCTGAAAAAATCTGCAGCACTATTAGTCAAATGAAAAATGTGCCATAGACCATTCATTGTGTACATGCATAATATTTTGTTGCTTTTGCACAGCCTACCCTAACCGTTGAAACAGGCTATGCCATTCCTTTTCCTTCGTAAGGTTGGAGAGGGCTTCAGCGTAGATTTTTACTCTTAAAGATTCAGCATCCTCTGGTGCCATATCTTTCATGTGCTTTTGTCCGACCATTTTGAGCTGTCCTAACATTGCAACTGCTAATTTTTCTAAGTTCTCTGATGAAACCTTAGAAACGTGATGATATAATTTGAAGACGCTGAACATCCCCCTCAGATGTTCTATTTGTGTTAGGATGAAGTATCTTTGAACGTCCCGTGGTATGCGAGCAGGGTCGATGATGAGTAGAACTGCTATGGGAGTGTAATATTTTTGCAGGATGCCATGTTCCTCCGGCTCAACCTTGTCTATGCTTATGATTCCAGTATCCATTAGTAGATGTAGGTGATAGCCGATTGCGGCTTTCGTAATACCTAGCTGCTTAGAGAGTTGCGTTTCTGTCATTGGGTATTTGCTTAATAAGCGTAGAATTTCTGTTCGCGTAAAGTCTGCGAGCAAGCGGATAATTTCAGGGTCATCCACAATGTAGACGGCTTTCCTGGGTTTAGACGTAGCCTACGCCCCTCCATTATGCGCTTCAAGACTTAGTTATAAGTGTTAAGTTGATATAAATTATTAACCGGTTAATAATGTTTAAGTAATTAAAATCAGATAAACAATCGTATTTGCAAGGAGTATTCTAGTTGGTCTTTGAGACAGTAATTGCAGTCGCAGTTCTCATCATAGGAATCGTGCTTATGACTTATTCCAGCGACAAGGCAGTTGAGCACTCAGTAAAAATAGCTTCAGCATTGAGGATTTCTCCGCTTGTGATCGGTCTTATACTAGTGTCCATAGGCACGGATTTGCCAGAGATCGTTAACTCAATCGTCTCGTGTGCGGTAGGTCACGCAGACATAGAGTTAGGGGACTCCCTCGGATCTGTCTTGACCCAGATAACTCTTGTGTTAGGGCTTCTTCCATTCTTAGCTGGGAAGTTCAAAGTGAAGAGGAAAGAGGTGTTGGTCATCGGGGCCTTCGAGGTCTTGGCACTCATACTTGCAGTGTCAATAGCCGAGAAGGGGTACTTTACGAGGATTAACGCACTCTTTTTGGTGGCTAGCTGGCCAGTCTTCATACTACTAACTAGAAGCATCACAGCAAAGAATGCTAAGGAAAAAGAGCATGCAATGGCACATCCCAATGAAAAACCCCTTTATCACCTTCGTGACTGGATGATAGCCATTTTGGGCTTCGTGGGCGTTGCGATCGGAGCCTATGCGGTGGTACAATCAGTGATCAAACTTTCGGCAGATTTCCACATTTCCGAGTACCTCATAAGCTTCTTCGTGGTCGCAATCGGGACATCTCTCCCAGAATTAATGGTTGACTTAACAGCCATCCGAAAGAAACAATACGAGCTTGCTATAGGAGACGCCATAGGAAGCTGTCTTGTTGATGCTTCTGTTTCAGTTGGAATAGGACAGTTCTTTTTCCCACAAGCAGTATCTGGCGAAACCGCCATGATCACAGGCTTATATGCCATATTTGGCTCCATCGTGGTCATATTAACGCTTGCACTAAGAGAGAAAGTCGACAAGAAAGCAGGAGCATTATTCATCTTTTTATACTTATTTTCCTATACACTGCTACGAGTTTAACACGAAATCCCAAGCATCTTACATCTAGAAACTTCTAACGGTTCATACATAGGAATATTACAAAGACACTGGGAAAGGCGCTGCAATAGGTGACCCAAAAGGATTTGTGAATGTTATCGTAGAACAAGAGACAGGAAAGATTCTAGGCGGGCATATTATAGGACCCTTCGCACCTATTCTAATACAAGAAATAATCAACGCAATGAGCATAGAAGATAACACTCTTATGAACATCATAAGACCTATGCACATTCACCCTGCGATGCCAGAGGTTGTTCAAAGAACATTCGGCAATCTTAGGGAAGCTTAAGAAAAGAAAAATCTTGAACAAAAAACTCCTTTTAGCCTTTTAGAAACTCGATTTTTTTGATAAGTTTTATATAGAACTTAATTATAGAACTTAATTCCACTTCAGGGGGTTTGTGGAAGGCAGGATTCTCCTTTCTCCTTTCCTGACGTTTTTGGATAAATTGCCGACCACAGCCACCACTTTTTTGCAAAGGTAAAGGAATTATTTCCAATTGTTATACTTCAAATAGTTGAAGTCAGTAGGCTTGATTTTTTCTTGTGCAACCAACCTTTTAACTTTAGACATTTCTTGTTTAAGCGAAGAGACAAGGTTTTTAACGGTGTTATAAACTATGGCGTAAGCCTCGTCGCTCCAATGTTTTGTGATGTTCGCGTACAAGCAACATCCACGACATTCGCCTAGAATTTCACATTTAGTGCATGGTTTAGAGACAAGAACCTTTTATTCCACTCATGGCTGGACAAGGAACAATCGTGCCGTCAGTTGAGATGCTGTAGTTAATCCATCCAGAACCACACCGCAGAAAGCTTTCTTATCATGCAATAGCGATTGTATCAATTCCAAGAAGGGATATAACCGGAGCACCTTTCCGCTTTTGTCTATTTGATTTACCCAGAACCGCACGAGATGCTGAATTTCCGGATTGTATCTTTCTTTTACCCATTTCTCCAACGGTCTCTTAGCGAAGTCTGAGTCGATGTCTTCGCAGGATTTTCCATAGCAATACTTGCACTGCAAATCGCATTCTGTTGTTAAAAAAGGTGAAAAAACATGTATCACGTTGAGTATCCAATTTTTTGTTTCAAGTCTTCAACAGTTTCTGGGTTCATTAAAGTTGTTACGTCGCCGACTGTTTCACCCTTCACTAAGGCTTTCAGGATTCTCCGCATGATTTTCCCGCTTCTAGTCTTAGGCAACGCGTCTGTCAGCACTATTCTTGCAGGTTTCGCTGTGGGTCCGATGACTTTGACCACTTGTTGTATAAGTGCGTTTTCAAGTGTTTGGGAGGGCGTTGTTCCTTGTTTTAGGACGACAAAGGCAACTGGAACTTCACCTTTTACGTCATGGGGTGCGGCGACTACTGCGCATTCTGCAACAAAGGCATGCTGTGTCAACGCATTTTCCACCTCGGCTGTTGAGAGTCGGTGGCCTGCAACCTTCATCACGTCGTCTACTCTGCCAGTTAAACGTATGTTACCTAGTTCATCCCATCGTATTGCACCGTCACTTGTATAATAGAGTTTGTCGCCATAAACACTCCAATACTGCGCTTTGTATCTTTCAGGGTCTTTGTACACATCTCTCAGCATTCCAGGTGCAAAGGGACTTTTTTGAACCAAGTACCCCCCTTCGCCAATTTTAACCGGCTCTCCAATTTCGTCTAGAACGTCGTGAGTTGTGCCTGGGAAGCTTCTGCCTGCAACTGTTGGAATAAATGGACCGATGCCTGGTAACGAGTTTATGAGGGTAGCACCTGTTTCGGTTTGCCACCACGTGTCTATGAGGGGACATCTGCCTCCGCCTATGTGATTGAAATACCACATCCACGCATCTTGGTTGATTGGTTCGCCCACTGTTCCGAGGAGACGTAGGCTGCTGAGGTCGTGTTTCTTAGGCCACTCTTCACCCCATCTCAGTATCATTCGTATGGCTGTTGGTGCTGTGTAGAAGATTGTGACACCGTGTTTTTCTATTATTTCCCACCATCTGTCTACTTCTGGAAAGTTTAGGGCGCCTTCGTAGATTAGGAGGGTTGAGCCGTTAAGCAGCGGTCCATAGCACGAGTAGGTGTGTCCTGTGACCCAGCCTATATCGGCGGTGCACCAGAATATGTCGTCGTCGTGGAGGTCGAAGTCCCATTTAGCTGTCCAAAAGGCGACGGTTAAGTAGCCGCCATTATGGTGTACAATGCCTTTCGGTTTTCCAGTAGTGCCACTTGTGTAAAGGATAAAAAGCATGTCCTCGCTGTCCATAGGTTCGGGTTCACAGTAAAGCGGAGCTTTTTTCATCAGTTCGTGCCACCAGAGGTCTTTGCCTTCAGTCATGTTGATTTCGTTTCCTGCACGTTTAACAATGACAACGTGTTCAACTTTAGTATCTTTGATGCCTATGTCTGCGTTAGCTTTAAGGTTGACAACTTTGCCTCTTCGGTAGTAGCCGTCTGCAGTAACCAGAACCTTTGCCTCCGCGTCGTGCATCCTGCTTCTCAATGATTCGCCGCTAAAAGCGGAAAAGATGACGCTATGAGCTGCCCCTATGCGGGCACAAGCGAGCATAGCGATTTGTACTTCTGGAATCATAGGCAGATAGATGCCTACGCGGTCGCCTTTCTTTACGCCTAAGCTTTTCAGCACGTTGGCGAATTTGTTGACTTCACGGTAAAGGTCGTTGTAGGTGAGCACTCGGCTAGGCTCGTTTGTTGGTTCTGGCTCCCATATGATTGCTGCTTTGTTTTTTCGCCATGTTTTGACGTGGCGGTCTAGGGCGTTGTAGGAGGCGTTTATTTTGCCGTTGACAAACCATTTGTAGTATGGCGGGTTCCACTGGTACGTTTCTATCCATGGTTGGAACCATTCTAATCCTTCTTTTGCCCTTGCAGCCCAAAAGGCTACAGGGTCATTAGCTGCTTCTTTGTAGATTGATTCGTCGCTTACCCATGCTCTCTTCTTCATTTCTTCGGTTGGCCAGAATACAAATTTGTTATTTGGATCTTCTCTAACCCATTTAACTTGTTTTGACATAGCTTTACAACTCTGCTTTTTAGAGCTATGAAAAATAAGACTCTGAAATAAAATCTTTTCCCTTCATCATGAATAAGTTAACAGTATCCTGTCATAGGAACACATAATAATTTGAAAGTTTGAGTTTTCGTTGTAAAGAAAGGAGTTAGGAAAACAGTAAAGGAAAAAAACGGAAATTCCAAATGTTGGATTGTTCGGGCTTTTCTCAGATCTAGATGGCAACATAATTGGAGTCTTTACTGCAAAGCGTGAATAGCCTCATAGATCTCTCTTTTTTGTTAGAGTCCCCCGTCCTTATTTGCTCACTGAGCCTATAGGTAGAACTGTTTTTCCGTGAACTTCGTTTAACACTTCTGCTAGGGCTAGGTAGACGGCGCTTAAGCCGCAGATTATCCCTTCATATCCTGCTATAGTGCCTATGTTTGCGCTACCCGTCAAGTCTCTGGCTGTCAGTAAGAAGAACAGTATAGCTAAGCTTAGGAATACAAACTGTAAGACACGATTTGCTTTTAATGTTCCGAAGAACATGACGAAAGTGAAGAGCCCCCACATGAAAAAGTACGCTGCCATCGACGTATCCGAGAAAGCTACAACTTCAAAGAAGGAAACACTCGGCATTATAACCAACGCTACTAGCGACCACCAGAACAAGCCATAAGAACAGAAAGCGGTTGTTCCAAACGTGTTGCCTTTACGATACTCCATCACACCAGCAATTATTTGAGCTAAACCGCCGTAAGCAAGACCCATAGCCAGAATCATGCTGTCCAAAGGGTAGAAGCCAGCGTTGTAAAGGTTCAAGAGTACTGTCGTCATTCCGAAACCCATCAATCCAAGAGGTGCTGGATTTGCAAGTTTTTCATTCAATTCTAATACCTCGTATTATGATGAAAGCTTTAGATCATGAACTTGTAGAATATAAGATTTTTCGAAACTGTTAAAAGACGGTAATGTTAAGTCATGGAACTATTAGAAAAGGAGAATGTAGTAATGACTACGGTTTTAATCGCGCCCATAGCCGCCTTGGTTGCTATCGTTTTCTCAGTGTACCTATACTTTTACGTAAATAGCAAAAGCAGCGGAACACCAAAAATGCAAGAAATTTCTGCAGCAATTAAAGAAGGCGCAAGAGCATTTATTAAAAGAGAATACACGGCCTTAGCCGTCTTCGTGGTTGTCATGGCAGCAATCTTGACGGTTGCTCTAGGCGTTTATATGGGTATGGGCGTTGAAATAGGGCCTGCCTACATTTTCGGGTCAGTCTGTTCGGCTATTGCAGGTTTTCTTGGTATGGAAGTAGCTTTACGAGCCAACGGGAGAACTGCCTATGCAGCTCGAGAAGGGCTGAACAAAGCTTTTCCGATAGCCTTTCGAGGTGGGGCAGTTATGGGTCTTTCAGTTGTGGGTTTAGCGTTATTAGGAGTATCAGTTGTTTACTTTCTCACGGGCAGGCCTGAACTTGTATTAGGTTTCAGCTTCGGAGCCAGTGCCATGGCGTTGTTCGCCAAAGCTGGAGGCGGTATTTACACGAAGACAGCGGACGTAGGTGCCGACTTAGTAGGAAAAGTTGAAATGGGCATTCCAGAAGACGACCCGCGAAACCCTGCTGTAATCGCAGACAACGTTGGCGATAACGTCGGCGACGTTGCTGGAATGGGCGCTGACTTATTCGACTCCTACGTCGCCAGCATCGTAGCAGTAATGATTTTGGGTGAGGGACTTCGACAAGTCGCTCCACTAAACAATCCTTACGTGAACCTACCCCTAATATTTGCAGGGTTAGGAATCATTGCTTCCATAATCGGAGTGGCTGTGGTGAGAGTTGGCAAAAAAGGCAATCCTGGGAAAGCTCTCAACTGGGGAACATACTTCACCTGCACCATCCTAATTGTTCTTACGTTTCTAATGACCTACTATCTAGAGTATCCCATTGAAATTTGGGGCGCTCTTTCGGTGGGAGTGATTGCGGGTATCATAATCGGCATAACCACTGACTACTTCACTTCTATAGATCGACTGCCCGCGAAAAAAACTGCCGAGTCTTCCCAAACAGGTGCCGCGATTAACATCATCACAGGTTTTTCTTACGGTCTAATTAGCATGTTTCCACCCCTCCTCGGCATAGGTATCGCGTCTGCAGGGGCATACTTCATATGCGAGCTCGGCGTGGGCGCTGGGTTCGGCGTCTACGGAGTCGGAATGAGCGCTGTTGGAATGCTGTCAATAGTAGGCATGATCGTAGCCGGCGACGCATACGGTCCAATAGTAGACAACTCTAAAGGAATCGCGGAACAAGCGGGAATGGAGGAAGAAGTTATTGATGTTGCAGATCGTCTTGACGCAGCAGGCAACACCGCAAAAGCTATAACAAAAGGATTTGCAATAGGTGCAGCTGGACTTACGGTTATAGCGTTGCTTGCCGCCTATCAAGAAATCGTTCAGAGAGAAGCTGGTAAAATCATTTTTGACCTTATGAACCCATTTGTCTTTACAGGGGCCCTTATTGGTATTGCCATGCCTGCTCTATTTTCGGCTATGGTAATGCTGGGCGTTGGAAAGAATGCTTTCCGAATGATAGAGGAGATTCGAAGGCAGTTTAGGGAAATTCCAGGTTTGAAAGAGGGAAAAGAAGGAGTAAAACCAGATTACGCAAAGTGTGTGGACATCGCAGCTAAGGGAGCCTTGAAGGAACTGTTGCCCCCCAGCCTAATAACCATTGGTGCTACGTTGGCGATTGGTTTTGTTGGGCAAATCATTGCGAATTCGATAGGACCTCCATATGAATTCGGAGGTATCCAAGCGCTTGGAGGTTATCTTGGTGGCAGCATTTTTTCCGGCTTAATCTTTGCTTTGTTTATGGCAAACTCTGGCGGCTTATGGGACAATGCTAAGAAGTATATCGAAGCAGGAGAACTTGGAGGCAAAGGTTCAGACACTCACAAAGCAGCGGTTGTAGGTGACACTGTTGGCGACCCATTCAAAGACACTGCAGGTCCATCATTGAATACAATGATTACAGTTATGTCGCTGGTTGCATCGATCTTTGCTCCGCTTATAGTTGCCTTTGCCCTATTATATTGATAGAAAAGTGTTGAAGACGTTAGAACGTTTTTATAAATCTTTGAAGAGAGAAGTCTGTTGGGAAACGTTATTAGTTTGTGGTTAGACTAGGCGGTTACAGATTTGGCGGTTTTTTATCTTTGTAAGGTAAGATTCTGTAGTTTTCGCGAGAAATCTCTTGTTTCGATAATGCTCCTGTGTTTCCGTTTCGGTTTTTTGTTGCGAGTCTTTTTCTTCTATGACTCTTTGCTGAAGAATATCATGGATTTCTTTGCAAAGGCGGACTCTTTCCTTTTGTGGAAGATCAAGCAGGTCGACGGTTTGTTTTTCTTTTGGTTTTTTCATAAGTCCAGCCTAAAACATAATGTGTCGTAAATCTTAATAAAGGACTTATTTCGAAAATCGACATATGTCCAAAAAAGATCGAACTCATAGAATTTGTCGGCAAAGCAGTCCTGCGAAGATTCTAGGAAACAACACCAACATAACAGTCAACCTCAGCAGTATAACGCGCGAACACCAAGCTGCGGCCCCAAACACCAGGAATACAAACCCGGACAAACATCCTATTTTTAAACCAATGCGTGCGCACGCAAAAAGAGAAACTAGATGCTTGACTATTTCTTTGATTCTTTACGAAGCTTGTCCAGTGCATATTCAATAACATGACTGCGACTCGCGAATCGCAAGCTCTCAACTTCACAACTTTTTTTTATCTTCAATGGACACTAATTTTCTTTTTTGCCCTGAGTTCCCTAGTAGCAACTCTTGAAAGCCAAATGTCATCAAGCTTTTCTTTAGATTCCTGTAGAATGTCTATGAGCCTTTGCAGACTTGTGGATGATATAGAAAACTTCACATCCGAACGACCAGTATAGGGCTTTCGTCTAATCACAATTTTGATGTCACTGTTGTTCGTAATGGATACTTCTAGTTGACCGTAAATGGGGGTCGTTTCTCCAGCTATTAAACCACGGGCTAGTGGAATTGTCCTTGATCTTCCCATGAGCAAACTTCCTCATAACATACTTTACAATAAGAGTAACTTAAATCTTACGATTTAACAATAACTGCATGTGCGCGCAGAGAAAAAATCGCTAGCGCGTGAATGTCTTAACAAGATTGCGTTCGCTATCGTAGATGTGGACTTTAAGAGGCATCTGACCCACAGCAAAATGTGTAGCACAACCCATACAAGGATCATAAGCTCTAAACGCCATCTCCACTTTGTTCAATAATCCCTCATTGACCACACCATTCTTTATCAAGCCCTTCGCAGCGTCGCGAATAGACATATCAATAGCTGCAGAATTATTAGTCGTAGCCACTATCAAGTTAACCTTCTTCACCAAAGCATCCTCATCAAGAATATAGTGATGGATTAAGGTGCCTCTTGCTGCTTCCACAATTCCCACACCCTCACCAGGAGCACCTACCGGGTTTCTAACATCCTTATTTGTTATGTCCTTGCCTGTGACCAATTCCAAAGCCCGTTCAGCTGCGTACATTAGTTCTATCAGCCTCGCCCAATGAAAAGCCAAAGTAGAGTGCACAGGTTTTCCACCTAAAGTCTCATACATTCTCTCAAACTCCTGCTGCGCCAAAGGCGTCGACATACCCTCTGAAGCATTCAACCGCCCAAGTGGACCTACACGATAAACACCACTTTCAGCACCGTCTACAAACCCTTTCCAACCAACCTTTTTCAGGTATGGAAACTTAACGTAAGTCCATGGTTCTACGTGTTCTTCGATTATGTCCAAGTATTCGCTTGGCGCAAACTTCACAAACTCTTTCCCTGCAGGGTCTACGACGCGAACTTTCCCGTCGTAAAAGTTAACCTTATTGTTGTTGTCAACAAGTCCCATGTAATAGGTTCTCATAGCGTAAATGTCGCTTTTAATCAAGTCTACATAATCTTTATTCTTCAAGACTACATCGTTGAACAAGTTGAGACTAAAATTTGCAAACTCCACACAAGACTTCACCATCTTCTCAATCTCTTGCCTATCCTCTTCACTTAACGCCTTCGAAATACCACCCGGAATCCCACAGGCAGGATGCGTAGCTTTACCACCCAAAATAGCAGTAATCCTCTGTCCATAGGCCCGGTGTTTAATCACTTCTTTGGCAATATCTAAGCCAACCTTCTCGATTACTCCAAGAATGTTTCTTTTCGCTGCAGGGGCATCAGGCCCCACCACGAAGTCTGGCCCGCCTAGGAAGTAGAAGTGAAGTATGTGATCATAGATGATGTAGCCGCAGTACATGAGCTCTCTAA
>JAOUKM010000031.1 GCA_029882535.1 Candidatus Bathyarchaeota archaeon | reverse complement strand
TTCCATTCCAAAGGGCTTATAATTTTTCAAAAACGCGTCTTTCTTAGCCATTAGTGTACTCATTCTTTCGTTGGCGATCTCTTGTTCACGTTCGATCAGAACATGAAACGCCTCTTCCGCGGGCAGAGCTCTCATTTTGGTTGGTTTTCCCAGTAGTCTCTCGACCAACCCCAATTTTTCAAGCTTCGGCAATATTCTGTATACGTCTTCTCGACGCACTTTTGAACATTTTGAAACCTGGCTGACTGAAGCCAAGCCCAGTTGAGCTGTGGCCAAATACACCTTAGCCTGATTACCAGAGAGCCCGAAGTCAGACAAGATCTCAGCGTTCTCTTCTAAATATCGCAAGTTAGTCACTCTGATTTGAAAAAATTACTGTTACTGTTATATTACAGTCACATGCACTTAAAACTTTATCGTCCAAATCGTAACATTGCAGGCACGTGCGTTTATTAAAAAAGATTTGACATTGTCGGCCAAGACCTCCAGGACAAAATGCGCGCGCGCATCCCTAACTCATCCAATGCATACTTAAAGTTTTGAAGCGATTTAGGAGTGAAGACAATCGTGTTCTCATACAGTCTTGCCCCTATTACTTACTATCAGAAGCGCGCGCAAATATCCTTATCCCGCTCTCCAAGCCACGGGCGACGCTCTCTTCGTTCCATCCGCCAAACGTCTCCGCAGCCACCCTGAGATATCCGACGCTGTGCGGATCCCTTCCCAAGAGAGCGGTCACGAAGGCGTCTAACTCAAGGGGGTCATTGGAGCCTGAGAAGAAGCCAGGATTCTCAAGGATGTCCCATTTCATGGTCTCAAGGTCTCTCAGGGACGCCGTGAGTACCGCCTCGACCACCCCGCTGATGTCGAACAGAGAGTCATAGACCTTGTAGATGTCCACGATGCTCTGGTTAAGCTTACTATGTTTCTCGCCATGGTACATCCTCCTGCTAGGACCAGGAATCATCCCGAAGAAGTTCTTCACGGCGAGGGACACACACATGGGAGCTTCCAGTACTCTCACCTTGGCCAGGCTGAGCAGATCACTCCCCCGCATCTCGTAGAGCCTCTCCGGAACGAAGCCATAGAAGTCCTGCAATTCGAGTGGAGGATGCTTCCTAGCGACTTCATCCTTGATTAGTTCCGGGTCCGCCGTGCGGCCTCCCCAGTTCTCCTCTGTGATGTTCAGGAACTCCACACCGTGCTTCTTCAGGACCTCCCCGATGCCCGAGTACTCAAGGAACCACCGGTCGCTATCTCTGAGATACTCCGGTTCAATGGAGCCCCTGCCTCCAGTCTTGAGTATATCCTCCGTCCTCGCCCATCCGTAGCTCTCCACCACGAGGGCGTCGCTGTCGACGGCGGAGAGGACCCAGTCCAGAATCGTCGCCTCGGTGAAGCAGACGGAGAAGCCCCAGTTTGGCTTGACGATGACTGGAGGTTTCAGAGCAAGCTCCTCGATGGCTTCAATGAAAGACTCTTTATTCACCGATTCTTCCACAAAAACATTCCCTATCTTGTACACAGACTCACCTCCTCATGGGCCCGACACGCGCGCGTTATGAACTCTAGCGCGCGCGCTCATATTTCACTACCCTTTTCGAAACATAGAAAGAAAGAGAAATTTAAGCTTTAACATACATACGCGCGCAGAACTCGTACAAGAGTGTAAGAGTGATGAAGTGTATTTGAAGGAGATATAATGCTGTTAGCTTCTTGAAGAAGACGCGTGGACAGCTAATCTTAGAGCAGGGATATAGGGATGTTGAACAGATATGAATGGACGTTTGTCATTTTCGCGGTGATATCTGCACTTCGTGCTTTGTCTTATTAGAGGCTCTCCACATTTGGGACATTGCGCGCAACACTTAAATACTTAAACGCATTATCTAGTTATTTAGAAGCAAAGAAAATTGAGTTGAAATCATTGAAAGAATCTGAACCACAATATGAGTTCTTCGTTGAATGGAAAGTAAGACGTATTCCAGAACCCTCCAAAGAGCCAAAAACGACCTACAACCAGCGCATAAAAGAATGGGTCCTTTCCTCCATCGGTGTCGAAGGAACAACAAGAGATGTATTCAAGTACATTGAAGATTCGGATGCAGCAACCATAGACGATCTAACAGAGCATATCAAGAAGACTCCTGACGAAACGAGGGAACATGTCGATCAACTCTATTCCTTAGGGCTCATCGATCATATTGGCAAAGCCTACTTCGTTCGAGAATCGGTGTCAGCATCGATCGTGAGGCGGTTGATTCCAAGAATCACAGAAAATCTACGAAGCATAGCTAAAGTGGAATCAAGGTCCCGCTCAGATTCCGGTTACTACCAGAAGATGAGGGGGAGAGCATTTAGCGATGTCGGGAGTGCCATCGCAGCATGCAAAGAAATTACTCGATTAGGGAGAGCGCCGATAGCACGAGCGATTGGAGTGCATAGCTTCAATGGTGAAACGATTGAGGTGGAAGGCCCGGTGTCAAATTATGGTTACAGTCCTCAACATCTTGTAATAATCTCAGAGAGCGGAGAGAAAGTTGTAGTAGGAAACAAGAACAGTAAGGGTGCAGACGTGCAAGCTCATTCAATAATCGTTAAAGGTGATAAAAAATGAGTGAAACAAAAAAAGGGAAACAGGAAGAAGAAAGAGAAGAGAGACCAGGGGATTTCGAAGTACTCGCAGAGTGGACCATTCGCAGGTTAAGACCATTAAAAGATGTCTCAGAAGAGGACCATACTGAGAATGCGAAACGATGGGTTCTATTTGCGCTAGGTTTAGACAAACTTCACCAAGATATCTTCCTATACCTGGAAGAGACCTTTAGATCTACGACAACCGATATCGCAAGTAAGTTCGACATCTCACCTAATACAGCGCGTAAATACCTCGATGAATTACATACGGTGGGTCTTGTTGACTACGTTGGAAGAGAATACGCGCTCACTTATGAATCGTTGTCACGAGCAATCGAACTTATGCTCATTCCCCGAATCACAGACACGTTACGAACAATTGCTAGAGGCGCCTCAAACGCAGATTACTACCGTGCAAGACCGTTTGAAGGCATGGATAAGCAAGAAGTGATCGTTGAAAGTGGTGTGACCCTGATAAACAAGCAACTTCTTGATTCGTGGTACAGCCAAGGGAAAAAAGTGCAGATCAAAAGTTACGCTGGCCTGACAGTTAGCGATGATGTTGATCCAGAGCTCTTTAACGCCGTTATAGACCGTCTTAAGTGTATGGGAGGCTTGAGGATTCCGACGGAGGTCTACACTCGAGTTGCCCATAAAATTAGATGCTATGCTGGAGTTGATACCTATTAATACTAATAGATTGAGAAGGAGGGACATTTTCATTGTGGTAGCTTGGAGTTTAGTGATAGCTTTTGTCATAAGCGAGATTTTCTGGCTTAAATATGCGACGAGTGCAAGGCTTGGGCCTCAAAAAATCGCTTATACTTTGTATGACGCTCCTAGTGCTGGATTGTTGGAAATACTGATTCTTTTTTTGGTAAGCCTCGTGATCCCCATTTTTATATCTAGTGTAGAATCCTTGTTCTATAGTTCTGTGGTGTCACTTGCTTCGTCATTTATCGGCGGAACTATTTTCGTAGCGCTTTACATTTGGTATGGTCTCGGTATGAATGTGTACTGGGCGACGTTTGAATGGGGTTGGGAATGGGCGGTTCATTTTGGCTTATTGAACGTCTTTAGAATTGTGTTTCCAAACGTACTAGCACCTTGTTTGTTAGCTGTGGTGATTGGTTCTTTTCTTAGAAGTTGGATCTAGGTGGTGATTATAAGCTGATATTTCCGCTAGCCTCAGCTGTCCTTTCCGTGATGACCATCGCCAGGCAGCTTTTTCTAATCGAAACTAAACAGAAAGCGCCATCAAAGGATACTATGACTAGATCAGAGGAAGCACTAAGTTTTGGTGAAAAGCTAAAACTGACTTGGAAATCTGATAGTTGCGAACTACTAATTTAATGTCTATCCAAGAATAGTTTTTTACACATCGATACTTCTGAGTATTCCTGGAATAGCTATATTTGCAGTCTTCATCAAGGAAACTCTCCGAAAGGGTGAACCTAAAGCCCTCTAGCATGCATACTAAAAGTGAGTCAAGTTTAAATAATGCTGTTATGAGGAACGCCTTGTATGAATTATTTTGCGGATGATTTGAAGAAACTCATTAAGATGGCTAAGCGAGGTGCAAGTTTGGAGACTTTAGCCCGTACATTCAAGAGATTCCAATTGCTATCCGTATGAAACTTCGGAATCTGGGCGTAGAAGTTAAAAAAAATATTTCTAGGAATGGGTTTTTAACTTCTAAGCTGAAGCTGCCGGAAATAGAAGAGAGGATCCGCAACAAAAGCCCACAAAGAAACAGCAGCGAAACGGAAGAGATTCCAATCAAGATGGGCTAAAGCTGAAACTTCGAGAGAGTTTGAAACTTAATGCTGTTCTCCTTTCTCCCCTGGTTTCCACAAGTTTTCGTAGATCTCTCGGGGCAGGAGAAGCGGCGTATAATGAATGTACGTCGCCAACAAAGCCCTCGAATAAGCAGGAAGGGAGGTGAAACAAGCTATGTCGAAAAATGACCAAATGCCTCTGGCTATGCACTAATTTTCATTGTCGTTCTAACCTTTGGACCCATATTGATTGGCGAAGTCCAAGAGATACCGGAGCTGAAGGTTATTGGCTACTCAGTGACGATCGGCGTGGTAATGGCCTTCTTAGGCTACGCCAAAAGCAGCAACCCCAACGAACAGTTCTCTCCGCAAAAACTCGTCATAACACCGATAACAGGCGCCCTCGCAGGAATCGTAATGGTGATATGGAAACTTGACTACGGAAGCGCATTAGTTTGGATGGCTAACACCGGCGTCCTAACATGGATAGAATTTATCGGCAAAGCAGTCGTCCGGAGATTCTGGGCAACAACAATCACGTAACAGTCAGCCGCGGCAGTACAATCGCGCGAGTACTAGGCTGCGGCACCCAAACAACCGGGACACAAACCCGGACAACCACCCTATTTTTGAACAAATGCGCACGCACCAACAGCATGTGGAATAATTGCTAAAGGAAAGAACAAGTGGAAGACTCTAATCCAAAATGCAAGTCAGAATTGTATCACTACGAAATGACCCTAGCTAGGCTTTTATGTAATAAAAGACACTGTCTAGAACATGAAAAAAAGGGATAAACTTCTCTTGGTGACACCCTCGGGTAAAGAAATCAAACTTGGCTTTATGAGTCCATGTAGAAATGGATACGTACTAGGAACATCAAGAGTAGAGGGAGTTGATACTTCACACCTTACCATCATTTCCAAAGAAGAGACACTTTCATCGCACATCACTCCGCAAGAACACCCACAAAATAGACAATATTTTCCTCAAGTTAATCCAGAGAATTTAGCCAAGGCATTTCAAGAGAAAGTAGAACAAAATCTAGTTTCACCCTTGTCAATTGACCAATTATCAGAAGAGGTAGTGTACGTAACTCAAAAATTCCTTGATTGGTTAGACTCTGTGAAGAATACGCTATATGAAAAAAGAACTTCACCGAGGGAAGTAATTCATGTGTTAAATTTCAAGAAACTTTCGGAAAAGCTCCCTCAACTTATTGAGGAATTCAAGAACTCACCTTCGTCATTCTTTGGAATGTGCAAAGCTAAAGAGATTCTTCAAGACACCTCAAAGATTCTTGGAGTGACAAATTCTAGATTGCTAGTAATACCCCATGAGAACCAACTATACCATGCGGATTTCTCTTTCATAATCAATTTCAATCCAGTTTTGGAACAACAAGAAGTCTCAAGCCCACTATCCGAAATCTACCGAGGTATGGGAATCAGTCAATACATGCGAGAAGTTGAGAAAAAAAAGATTGTGGAAAAGTTGCTTTCAAAGGCTAATGAAAAATGATGACTACGGTTTGACAATTCACGAACCCTATCCGACGATTTTTTACACGATAGCTAATCCGACGAAGACTTTACAGAGCCCTTAACCAGGTTCTGTTAACTCTTCAGCACACCCATAACCCTGTTAACTATCGGCACATTTCATCTTAATCTTGTTTTCTAAAAAAATCTTATGCGGAAGGACACGGTGATAATGTGTTCAGTGAAAGCATGTCTGTTAGAGAGAACGTGTCAAAACAGGAGACCTTGATAGGTAGAAGGGTTTACTTGAGACCTTTTGAAAGAGATGATTTGCCCTACATTCAGAAGTGGCCCAATGACGCTGAACTCAGAAGACTTATAGGTGAAGTTGCACCGATGAGTCGAGCTGAGACCGAGAAATTCTACAAGAAATTGCTTGCTGATAAGAATCGAATGTGGTTTGTGATTGCCCTCAAAAAAGGTGATCGGGTAATAGGGGAAGCTGGATTTTTGAGAATGTTTAGACCTTGGCGAAATACAGACATAACCATCATAATCGGCGAGAAGGACGCTTGGGGAAAAGGATACGGAACTGAGACAGGTCACTTGCTCCTTGACCATGCCTTCAAACGACTGGGCTTTCATAAGATTTCGATAGGGGTGGTCGGTTTCAACAAGAGAGCGCTGAAATTTTGGGAGAGTCTTGGCTTCAAAAAGGAAGGCGTTGAGAGAGATGAATATTACTACAACAACGAATACAGCGACGGCATCATGATGAGTATTCTGGAAGATGAATATAGAGAATTGTACGAAGCTCACTAACCAAATCCCATAGCGCGCGCAAAACCAGATGGGCGCGCATACGTATAAATCAATACATCTTACACAGTATATGTCAAATATGAATGAGAGAAGAAACCGATGTCCACAAACCAATTCGTACCCGATGATTTCGAGATCCCCTCCTTGCTCGAGACAGACCGTTTCCGCCTTCGGATGCTGTCGGTGGATGACGTCGAAAAAGATTACGAAGCAGTCATCGAGAGTCGGGAGCTTCTTCAGACTATGTTTGGTGGTCCTTGGCCGAGACCGGGGTTTACCCTCGAAGAAAACCTCATTGACCTGGAAAGGCATCAACAGGAGTTCCTCAGTCGCAAGGCGTTTGCCTATACGGTCATATCCTTGGATGAAGCAAGGGTTCTTGGCTGTGTCTACATCAACCAGTCTGAAACTGCCGACTCAGACGCTATTGTGGTCATGTGGGTGCGTCAGACTGAATACGACAAAGGACTGGACGAGATATTGTTCAATAAGGTAAGGGATTGGATCAGCTCAGACTGGCCCTTTAAGAAGGTAGATTACCCTGAGAGAGTGTAAGTAGTAAAGGGTCAAATTTTGTTTTTAGCTTGATTAAGTGCGCGCGCGTGTAATTATAGCCAAAATAGCAGCAAGTTAGTTGACTTCTAGATCCATTTAATCATGGGTTCTTTTTTCTTCGCCCGTTTGTAAGCATACCAGCGCGCGAGCGCATCTTCCTTTGGATAGCCAAGCACGATAGGCCCGTATATCCGTTCATTATCCTTTAGCTCGAGGGTTTGTACGACATCAGCATCGCCTGTGACCATTGCACCAAATCCCACATAGCAGCTGCCAAGACCGAGAGAGGTTGCGGCAATCATGATGTTCTCGCAGGCAAGCGCGCAATCTATAGCGTGACTTTTTAGGCCGATGACAAAGAGGATGACAGGTGCACCATGGTAAATCATGTCTTTGGGTTCGTCCATCGCCTCGTAGAACATCATTACTTTCTCGATAATTTCTGGGTGCGTCTCCTTCATGCTTTCCATGGACTTTTTCCAAATCGGAAAGACGGTCTGAACGAGTTTTTGCTTGAACTCTGGGTCCTCGACAACAACAAACCGCCAAGGCTGAAAAAGAATTTCCTTACTTCCTTTTTCCTCCCTCCCACTTGAAGGAGCCTGATTGCCAGCTTCGATGATCGTGTTGATGATATCCCTCGGAATTGGTTTTGGTTCATAGGACCTGATAGACCGTCTGTTGTGTATGGCTTCAATTACTGGGTTCATCATTACCTTCACTGTCCAGAGACTATGACAGATATACATTAAAACGTTCTGACCCGTATTTCATGAAGTCTATAGATATACGCACGCGTTAATTCGTGAAAGCGTAATCAGCGTCATTTTCCCTTACGTGCGCGCAACGATAAACTTAATAGAGTGCGGAATGTTCCAAATCGTAGATTTGCCGAGGTGAGATTTGTATGGGATTGGATAGAAATTTGGAATCTTGCGGTGGTTTTTCAGATGATGAGTATCTAATCCTTGGAGTATTCCACGGCTGCGATGACAGAAAAATCGTGGGCTGATGAAATATATCTTTTCTTTTTTCAGATTAAAATGCGCGCGCTTTCATATACAGTCTTATAATCTGTAAGCCTATAGAGATGATTAAATCGTGAAGTGAAAAAGGAGATAAAAAAAATGAAGCCAGCCTTGCTCGTAATAGACATACAGAATGAGTTTTTCAACATCAATCAGGCTTGCTCGGACTCCTTAAAGTCGACCATTGAGTACATAAATGATGCAATAGACCTTTTCAGAGAAAAGAACCTTCCCATCGTCATCATACAGCACAAGAGTGGAGAGAAAGGGCTTGCGCCAGGTAAATCAGGTTTTAACGTGCCTGAAAGTGTGAAGCTTAAACCTCAAGATATGCGCATCGTGAAGACCTATGGCAACTCTTTCACAAAGACAGGGCTTGCAGAAAAATTAAGAGAGCTTGGGGTTGACACTCTTATTGTGACAGGTTTTTGTGCAGAGTTTTGCGTCTTATCTACATACAGAGGTGCGCAAGACTTTGACTTTACACCTATATTATTGAAGGGATCCCTTGCGTCTGACAATGCAGAGCACATAAGGTTCGTGGAAGAGATTTCAGAGATAATATCTTATGGCGCTTTGAAGACACTGCTCTGATTCTCGGAGTCCATTTCTTCTTTGTCATATGCGAATGCATGCATCGTCGTAACCCTCCATACCCTCCACATTTAAACGATACCACCGTCTTCTCCATGAAAAATGCTTAAAATATGTGGTCTATCTCTTGCTGTTATGTGGATAATATGGTAAGTTCTATAAACACACTGATGTAGTTTATGTTGAAGGCGGTCGGCAAACGGCTGATTTCAATTTCACGTATTATTTTTATAGAATATAACTCCAGAATCCTAATAAAACGCCAAATCTTCGATTATCTTAAAATCGATATCTGATGGCGAATAACATGAAAAGCTATTGGTGGCTCTCTCTGTTTCTTTTGACATTGATGGTTATGTCGTCGAGTTTATCAATTGTCTTTTGTGAAGAATCAGCTTATCAAGCTCAAGACAACTCGCACCACGATGACCATTTAAATGATCCGTCAGACGGTTTTCCCAACGACTACACGCCTCTTATCATACCCATTGAAAGTGGCAAACGGATTACAGTAGCACCCATTACAACTTGTACATTACTTGAAAACGCCACATGGAATCCCTATTATCATCCATGTAAGATGGCGCAAACGATTTTAGTTGACAACGATTGGAATGATGGAGATGCAAATTACACGTACATCTTCGAAGATTGGACTGATTATGACTGGAACGACATCATCGTAAACCTCTACGCTTCAATCTCTGATGGAATACTTTCAGACATGTTCTTAGCCTTCCGCGAAGCTTCTTGGAAGAACCCTTTCAGCCTAGAAATAACTGCTGAAGGAACATGGATTAACATTAAATGGAACAGCACAGACTATCCAAACATACATTCATTAACAATTGACGAAGGAGAGACCGCTGAAGTTGATTTATTTGCAGAATCTAATCCAGGCGACAAGGCGTTTGTCAGATTTCTGATTCCGCCTTTTGCCAGTTTTTCATGGTATCCCACACAACCTCTTACGGGGGAGACTATTGTGTTTGACGCCTCTGCAAGTTACGATCTCGATAAGGAAATTGAAACATACTCTTGGAGTTTTGGCGATGATACTTCAATTAACACCGACAACCAAACAATCACTCACAAATTCGTGTCCCATGGGACTTACAGCGTGAATTTAACGGTCACTGACACTGATGGACTAATAGACGTGGTTTCAAAGCATATAAAAGTCTCAGCTGGTATTGGTGGAGAAACAACTTCGTTGGATAACACTCTCGTAACTATTTGGAAAAAGGCAAATATACTCCTAATAACCACTCTCGCAGCTGCTGCAACTCTGATACGAAGAAAAAAGAAGCACTCAACTAATTTAGCTGAATAAAAATTTCCCATCCGTGTTAAGATTCTCGACGTTTTTCAAGAGTCTAAAAAAACTTAACACGTCAAATGAAGCGCGGCAACAACCTTCTCACCAGACTCTGCTAGTCTATTGAAAGTTTTCGTCGCATCACCCGTCTTTTCTATCATCAGCCGGATACCTTGTCTGTCCAAATGTCGCTTCACCTCTTTTGGAACTTTCATCAAACCCCAATAACCAGTTCCCACAACAACTACTTGCGGTTCAACTTTTAATACCTCTTGCAAATCTTCAATCGCGAGTTTGTGCCCCTCTCCCCGCCACCAATTATCCTTTACTTTGCCTAGAAATACAATTACATCATTAGTGTAGTGTTTGCCGTTGATGACGATTGTGCCAAAATCATAGAATTCGATCATTTGTCCCAGCTTGAAAAGCGCATCCGTTAAACATAAGTCTTTTAGCGTAAGCTCGGCGCGATTTTCTGTTAACTTTATAACCGTTGCTATCCACTATTATAATAGTTGATAACAAAGATCATCAAGGCTGAGAGTTTTGAAACTAATAGGTTTGATCTCAGATACACATATTCCAGCCCGGGCAAAAGCTATTCCAAACAAAGTTTTCCAAGTCTTCCAAGACGCCTGTTTGATTATCCACGCTGGAGATTTAACGAAGCTAAGCGTCATAGACGAACTGGAACAGATGGCACCTGTAATCGCTGTGCATGGTAACATGGACACGCGAGACGTGAAAGAGAAATTGCCTGTTACAAATTCTGTTGACGTTTATGACTGGAAAATTGGATTGACTCACAGTCTAAACTATTTCTTTCGAAAAAGCAGATTTAAAGGCATAATCGGGAAGCGAGGATTCCACGTTTTCGTATCGGGGCATACTCATCGGCCAAGTTTGAAATATAAAATGGGCATGTTGCTCGTTAATCCCGGCAGCCCCACCAATCCAATCCCGCCATTTTTAATTAGACCATCAGTTGCACTATTGAAAATAACAAAGAAAGAAATTAAGCCGGAAATTGTCAACCTTTGACAAAGTAGGAGAAAGGAAAAACGGTGAATTTTTTACTGGTTTAATGCTAGTCCATTAGTAGCTTACTGTAGATGTCGTTAGCGTCCAATCCGTATCTGAAGGCAATTACGAATATTGAAATCTGACCAGTGCATCGGTCGGCATTGAAAAATTTGGTAAGGTCATTCTGGCGATTTGAAGCAGTTTCACTTTCACTCATGTCTCTCCACTCTGTAGATTGTTGTTGCGTCGACTGTTTTAAACGTAGAAAAAACAAAAATCGTTTTGTAGTGAGGTATGATCATTTGGCTCGTCCTGTAGAAAAGTGTCAGAATCCATGGATAAGTGAGTGTAGAAACACCGACATAGAAGTTTACATAACGCATGAAGAACAGCAATTACCCATTTGCACTAATTGTTGGCGCAAAATTGCGGATGAAAACTATGAATGGAGACGATAATCGATGGGCATGGAACACTTCAACCTAAATGTGGCTCGTGCTTTCGTAGGCCGCAATGTCAACCTGCATCTGAAAGACGGCTCTGTTCTAGTTAACGTTTACATAGCTGATGCTAAACGGGAAAAAGACGGTGGCAAACCAGCCGTTCACTGTATTACACAGCCAAGAAAGCCTCCGTTGAGAATTTTTCTGAAAGAAATTGAGTGGATGGAACAGCTGAACCCTCATCTTCTAGTGAACGCTTGATTATGAAGGAACGAAGAGATTAAGATACAGAGAAGGCTTTGAAGATTCACTGGAACTATGCTTAGAAGAAGAAGACAAGTCAATGGAAAGCAAGATGTTCTTCAACATATACGATACCTGCTTTGCTTGATTAAAGAGCGCAAATTTAATAGAACAAAAGAAATGCTATGCGCCATGAAATAGTTACAAAACCTCTAGGATTTTGGACAGACTTCTCAGATTTGGTATTGCCCTGTCGGGCTTTACGGGAATTGGGTCAAGTTCACCTAGAATTGCGTAAGGATTCTTCCTAAGTCCAGTATTCTCAACTAAAATTGTCGTGAAGCCCATGTTTTTTGCTCCGTCAATATCTGCTTTCAAGGAATCGCCTACAAAAACTGCTTCTGCAGCCTCGACACCTAGCGTTTTTAGTGCTTCTTTAAAAATCCTGGGATGAGGTTTTCGTAGGCCTAATTCGCCAGAAACCACTACTGCGTCAAAAAATCTGGTTAAGTTGAAGCGCTGCAGTATCTTCCAAAAGCCTGGCGAGTAGGCAAAATTGGAGACTAGTCCAAGCTTGTATTTCTTTTTCAATCTAGTGAGTAAGGGTAGCACATAGGCTTCCATTCGTACGTCTTCGATAAAAGCTTCGATAAAGGCTTCTACAGCACGCGTTATTATTGGGCTTTCATGAGCAAAATTGTGGTTGAACCTTTTTAATGTCTCGGCAATTCGTAGGCGAAAGTTAACTTCACGAAGGGATTGTTCAGACTCGAGGTACATTTGATGGCGCACTTTAAAGTAAACACGTCTAAACTCCTCAAATGAAGTCGAAACTATCACATTGTCGTGCTGTAGGCTCTTCAGAAGCTTTGCTAAGCATTTGTTGTAGTCCCATCGGTCCGTTAATATCAGCGTGTCGCCTAGGTCGAAAATTACGGCTTTGAACTGCATGGTTTTGCGCCTTCGTTTTCTCGTGAGAGACGTGTTGTTGACTGGTTCTTAAACCTATTCGACACATCCATATAAAATTAACAGTTTCTTTGTAAAATGGCGTATTGTTTTACATGAAGTTGACAAATACTTTTAAATATTTCTCGCTAGAGTCTAACTGTGGTGAAAAACTCATGGGTTGTACAGTAGTTGCTGGTGCTTTTTGGGGAGACGAAGGCAAAGGCAAAGTCATATCCTACTTGGCTTTGAAAGACAAAGTCGACGTCTGCGTGCGCACGGGTTCTGTTAACGCTGCTCACACTGTGCATTTTAAGGGTAGACGTTACGCTTTACATATGGTGCCTTCCACATTTGTTTATGATAAATGTCGCCTGTTAATTGGTCCTGGAGCTAATGTTGATGTTTTTCAATTTTTGAAAGAGGTAAGAGAAACGGGAGTTGAGAGTCGGATCGGTGTGGACAGGCAAGCTTCTATCATTGAGCCGCATCATTCAGCAATAGACAAGAGCGACAGCCACTTGAAAAGCCTCGGCACTACTGGTCGAGGCGTTGGTCCCGCCGTGCAGGAAAGGGCGAAGAGATCAGCTAAGTTGGCGAAGGATGTGGCAGAGTTGAAGCGGTTTTTGGCAGATGCGACAGGGGAAGTTAATGCCGCTATTGACGCAAAAAAGACTGTTGTTTTGGAGGGGACGCAAGGCTTGATGCTTTCGCTTTATCACGGGTCTTATCCCTATGTTACGAGTCGTGATACAAGTGCTGCAGCCATATGTTCTGAGTCTGGGGTAGGTCCAAGTAGGGTGGACAAGGTTTTGGTTGTGTTTAAGGCTTTTATTACGCGTGTGGGTGCAGGAGATTTGCCTGGGGAGTTGTCCAAGGAAGAGGCCATACGGCGCAGGTGGTTTGAGACTGCGGCTGGTACAGGGCGGGATCGTAGGTCTGCACCGTTTAATTTTAATTTGGCGAGGAGAGTGGCGAAGATTCATGGTGCTACAGAGGCTGCTGTGACTAAGCTTGATATTTTATATCCCAGTTGCAAAAACGCGACTAGTTATGACAAGCTGCCTCAAGGAGCAAGAGACTTCTTAGTTAGAGTTGAGGAGGCAACAGGTGTACCTGTGACTATTGTTGGTACTGGACCTGGTGCATTGGACATAATTGATAGAAGAGGTTCAAGCTCCTAATAGACCCCAAATATGAATGTTTGTGAAAGTTAACTTGCTGTTGGCGTTTTGAAAAGGAAGCTTTAAAAACGCTGTGTACAATCCATATTCAAACTTGCTTCATCCGAAGGTAAATGTTTCCATGGCAAAATTCAAAATCATCCTTTCAGACCCCGAAACTGGAAAATCCCAAATAGTTGAACTGGAAGGCTCCCGAGCCGTTCCCCTTGTAGGAAGGAGACTAGGCGAAATAATAGACGGAACAGCTGTCGGACTGGGAGGGCATAAACTGAAAATCACGGGAGGCTCAGACAAAGACGGCTTTCCCATGCGACCAGGCATCCACGGCGGAATAAAAACCCGCGTGATAATAACCAAAGGCGTCGGCTTCCACTCAACTCGCAAGGGGGAACGTAGAAGAAAAACGCTTCGCGGAAGCGTCATCACCGAAGAGATCGTTCAAATTAACATGAAAATAACCGAGAAACCCAAGAAAGCAAAAAAAGCAAAGCCGTCTGAAAAAGCCGAAACAAAGGCTGAAACAGCAGAGAAAAAGCCAGAAGAGATAGAGAAATCAGCGAAACAGAAGAAAAAGCCGAAAGTTATCGAGGAAGAAACCAAGGAACGCAAAGAGAAACCAAAAGAAACCTAAACCGGAGGTTAATCGTCTGAAAGAACTGCCCAAACAGCCCGAAGTTAACATCGGTACCATTGGCCACGTAGACCATGGAAAAACCACACTTGTACAAGCATTATCGGGCGTATGGGCCGCCAAACACAGCGAAGAACTGAGACGCGGCATTACAATAAAACTCGGATACGCCGACGCACCAGTATACAAATGCCCAAAATGCGACGCCCCAGAATGCTACTCCACACAACCCAAATGCCCAACTTGCGGCACAAAATGCGAATTTCAAAGAGCCATCAGCTTCGTAGATGCCCCCGGACACGAGGCACTCATGGCAACAATGCTTTCAGGCGCCGCAGTTATGGACGGCGCCATACTCGTAATAGCCGCAGACGAACCCTGCCCCCAACCCCAAACACGCGAACACTTAGCAGCTATTCAGATTGTCGGCGTAGACAAAATAATTATTGTTCAAAACAAGATAGATATAGTTGACGAGAAAAGAGTCTTAGAAAATTATCGCGAAATCACCGAGTTCGTCAAAGACACAGTTGCCAAAAACGCCCCAATAATCCCAATCTCAGCCCAACGCGCTGTAAACATTGACGCCCTCGTCCAAGTCATGGAAAAGCACATTCCTACACCTGAACGTGACACGACAAAGCCGCCTTTAATGTATGTTGTCCGCTCTTTCGACATAAACAAACCCGGAACAACTATCGACAACCTAGCAGGCGGCGTCATAGGCGGCAGCAACATACAAGGAAAATTCAAACTAGGAGACAAAATAGAAATTCGCCCAGGCATACGAACAGAGAAGCAAAGTAAAAGAGTATACGAACCCCTATTTACCGAAATCGTCAGCCTTCGAGCAGGTGGAAAAAGTGTAGACGAAGTTCAATGTGGAGGCTTGGCGGGAATAGGAACAATGTTAGATCCGTCCCTAACCAAAGCAGACAGCCTCACTGGCAACCTAGTCGGACTACCTGGAAAGCTCCCTCCATCGGTTTCAGAGCTTATCATAGAAACGCATTTTTTTGAACGCGCAGTGGGAACCAAAGAAATGGTTGCAATAGACCGAATTCACACAAAAGAAAGCCTCCTACTAGACGTAGGCACAACAATTACTGCAGGAGCAGTTGTTTCGGTAAGGGGAGAGACAACAACCATAAAGCTTGGACGCCCAGTATGCGCTGAAAAGGGCATGCGAGCAGCGTTAAGTAGAAAAATAGCTGGAAGATGGCGACTAATTGGCTACGGAATAGTTAAGTAACGTAGATAAATGTAAGACTATAACGTATGAGATAACCCTAAGATCAAGAAAGGGAAAACGAACAATTTGTCTCAAAAAAAATCAAGAAAGGCATTAAAAATCATATTGGACTCAAGTTTCCTCTTTATACCTTCACAATTTAAAATTGACATTTTCGAAGAGTTAGCTACAGTTCTAAATCGACGTTTTGAACCAGTCATTCTCTCTCCAACCTACAAAGAATTACAGAAGATAGCTGAAAGTGGATCAACAAAACTGCGTCGACAAGCGACTTTAGCCTTGAAGTTTGCTCAAAAATGTCGCAAAATAGATGCGGAGAAAGGCGTTAAAGAGTCACATGACGATGTAATCGTTCGAGTGGCTGCAGAATCGGAATGCTGTGCTGCAACAAATGATCGAGCTTTAAGAAAGAGGCTGAGGAGTATAAACGTGCCAGTCGTTTATCTCAGACAAAAGTCACATTTAGCTGTAGATGGAGCCATCTAGATTTAGCTAAAAAATAGGGGCGCTTCAAAAAGCTTTTTAAAATCCCTATGAAGTGTATGTAAAGCACATAAACCTGTTCGAAGCAGAGGAAAAATTGTAATGTTTAAACTTCTCGTTCTGGAAGACACGATTCGCATACCCCCAGAAAAATTTAGTGAACACCTCGACCAAGCAGGCCGCGAACAGTTGAGAATGAAGTATGAAGGCATGGTGGACGATGAACTTGGATACGTGGTGGCTGTTACTAAGATTAAAGTTAATCCAACGGGGAAGATAATTCCCGGCGATGGCGCCACATACCACAAGGTGTCCTTCTCTCTTTTGATTTTTTATCCAAAAATTCAAGAAATTGTGGAAGGCGAAGTCGTGGAAATCGCGGATTTTGGGGCGTTCGTACGTGTTGGTCCAATCGACGCGTTGCTACATGTGTCGCAGCTGATGGATGATTTTATTTCTTATGACGAAAGGCAAGGTGTGTTGATGGGTAAGGAAACTAGAAGGAAACTGTCGTCAGGAGACCATATTAGAGCTCGTGTAACAGCCGTTTCACTGGCTCGAAGTGGTGGCTCTGGTAAAATTGGAGTAACTGCTAGGCAACCTTTTCTCGGAAAAATTGAATGGATAAAGGAAGAAGTGAAAAAACTAAGAAGTGAAGCTGAAAAGGAAAAAGCTGTCAATAAAGCTAAGGAGCAGGAGAAAAAGCAGCAATGACTGATAAAGCCTGTCGAGAATGTCACATGATCACCACAGGCGCCTTATGCCCAAAATGCAAAACTGCAACCTTAAGTGACGACTTCAGCGGACTCGTCATCATTATTGATCCAAAAGAGTCAGAAATAGCGAAGGTAATGAAAATTAATGAGAAAGGACGTTACGCACTACGCGTTCGATAACATCAGCCTTTTCAAAAGCTATAAGCTCGCATGGATTTTCCATATAAAATGAGAGGATGCTTAGATGCAAAGAAAAAAACCTTGCCCCAATCTTGATGTGAATCTGAAAAATTGTAATTGCACCTATCCATCATGCGATAAGAAGGGCAAATGTTGTGAATGCATTCGGTTTCATCGAGAGCGAAACGAGCTGCCTAGCTGCCTATTTCCATCCGAAGTTGAAAAAACATATGACAGGTCAATAGAGAGATTCGTGGCAATTTATAGGTGATTGACATCCGCCGTCTCACGTCGCAGCTTCGAAAAAAATTGAAAAAACCTCTGGGGATCCTGTTTCACGGTTCTCTGGAAGAAACAATAAGCATACTGAAAACGCTGATTGAAAAAGAAAAACCCGCAAAGATAGTGACAGTAGGCGATCGAGTTTCCCAAGACTTAACCAACCACTCTCTTCTGCCCGACGTCTTGATCGTTGACAACAAAATCATGAGAAAAGAAATACCGCCAATCTCTGCCACGGCTGACCATGTTTTGAATGTGAAGAATCCGCCCGGAACATTAACAGATGAAGCTTGGCTGGCTGTAGAAAAGGCGATAGCGGGTTCTCGGCGAACAAAAATTGTCGTTGAAGGAGAAGAGGATTTGCTAACATTGGTCGCTATTTTAGCCGTGCCGGAAAACTCTCTGGTGCTCTATGGACAGCCCAGTAAAGGAGTTGTGACTGTCAAGGCAACAGCTGAAATGAAAAAGAAAGTGCGAGAAATAGTTGAAGCAATGAAGAACGATTGAAGGAACAGTCTAAGTGAAAATAGAGCCGCCAGAAAAAACACTTGTAATCAACACGATGAGACCTGCTATTCCTAAAAACATGCCTATTATGATAAGAAACGAATTTGAAACAGCGTTTATCGGCGTCATGTTGCTTATTCCGCATATAAAGACGACGAAGCCTAAAAGGCATAGAACAATTCCTACTAGTATGCTTCTGGTTTCCACCTTATCCACCAATTAAACTCTAGTCTGCCAGAAGAAAAATGTTAAGCATACAAAATTATTATTCTGGCTTCAGTTTCCATATGAATATTTATAAGCATAAAAACGCTTTTCTCTGTGCCATAACCACTCTTCCATGGAAGAATAAAATTTGAAGATTAAAATCCTATCCCAAAAATACAATCCTTTACTAAAAAGAAAAGAGGTTGTTTTTGAGGTTGACCACAGCCAAGAAGGACAAACCTCTCCACGTTTGGAATTAAGAAAAAACTTGGCAAGCATACTAAAGGCAA
>JAOUKM010000030.1 GCA_029882535.1 Candidatus Bathyarchaeota archaeon | reverse complement strand
TTCTTTTTAGGATTTCTTGGGTTTCAGCAACCTTACACCTGATGTGGCAATTAAGCCGATTCCTACCATCCCTATAACAATTGCCCAACCAGTATTGTTCTCTCCCAAAATATTTCCTTCAAACATCAAAAAGGCACCAATCAAGCACAATGAGATTCCTAACACAAACGAAATATATTTCCAATGCATTTATGATACCCTCTACTTTCTAACTAGCGTCTCGTTACCTGACTTCAGCTTTTATGGCTTGTGGAAAAAGCCTTAATCTAATAGAAAAAAAGGGGAATAATAGTTAGGCTATGCCAATAGTTTTAGTCCTTCTGAAAACCTGTCATATATCGACTTTAGTCTAAGCAGTTCTCTTCCAGTGTAATATTTCGCTAAGACTGGTCTTGGTGCTCTGCCCTGAAATATGTCAAAATATCTATCTGGACAACCATTCTCTCCAAGATTTGCTGACTGCCATTTTTTGAGTACTTGAGGTGTTATCTTAGTTCCAGCTTTTCTACTAACTTCAATCCACATCCTATAGAAAACGTTCTTGTCAATTCTGAACAACCTCTCTTTGTCATCCTTCCTACTTGCCAAGTACTTTTGTAGGTACTTTTCTGTATCAACAGTGTAAAATGTTATTCCAGCTCTTTTTGTTCTTGTGTTATGTCGAGACTTAACTGATCTTAGAGAGGAATCTACATCACTTTTTGCCAACTCTAGTAGCTCTGAACATTTCAGTCCACTATCCTTGTAAAACATAAAGATAGCCTTTTCTCTCTCACCAGATAAAGCACTAAAGCCAAGTCTGAGCTGCTCTTTAGAAGATAGAACAGTTTCTTCGTAGTTATTCAGAAGAGGAGCTTTCCTGAATCCGAAAACAATTTCAGGTCTTCCAAGATATCTCATGATGAAAGCTTTCAACCCCTTGATCTGATTGTTGTAAGTACTTGGTTTCATGGAAAGATATCCTTGAAGATAGCTTCTAATAGCATCTCTACTCACGATTCCCTTAGAATGCTTCAGAAATCGTATGGCAATGTATTGGTACTGTTTGACCATTCTTTTAGTAAGTCTCTCATCAATGGTTAAATAAACAGCAAAGTCTGAAATTGTTTTCTCCAAGTTGGAAATTCTGAGAGCAATGTTTCTTGCATCTGCTATTGGGTATATAGCCTGCAGAGCTGCTCTATATGGGTTCAATTCCCATCCCCGGCTTCCAATTATACATACACATAGTTTTTTCCATGGAATGACCCTGCATAGTTTTACGCCGTGGATGGAACTCCTACTTGCGTTTTCTGAACAGCTTATAGCGGTCCATGTCGGTTACCTATTCGAATCCACACTCAAGCAAAGTCTTGGCATCTTCGAGAGTTCTCGCAACTTTTACCACATATTAATCATCTTTCTCCTGCAACAACTGCGTGCTCATCGCTAAAGCATCATTGTTGTCACGTGACGGCTTAGGGTTTAAGTGGCAGCATTTGCATGATTTTGAGTAGGAGGCTTCACTATGAGCTCAAAATTGCTAGTTATAATCGCAACTGGTGATAGGGAAAAAGCTTTAGCGGGTTTGATGTATGCTCGGAACGTTTTAAAGAATAAGTGGTTAGATGATGTTAAAATTGTGTTTTTTGGGCCGTCTGAAAAATTGGCGGTTGACGATGACAAAGTGGCATGGTTCATCAAAGAGATAAGCGATGAGAGTGACTGCTTTGCTTGTAAGGCTATTTCTGATAAGGAAGGCGTGTCGGAGAAGCTGGTAGAAGCTGGAGTAAAAGTGGAATATGTCGGAACGATTGTGTCGAATGCAATTAAAGAAGGCTACTTGCCAATGGTTTGGTGAGTGTGGGCATATTGATGGAAAGTGAGTTTCGACAGTATCTTGTTGGCCGTAAGTTGAGCGCAGAGAATGTCGACTTCGCCGTTAGTATGGTCAGGGAGTTCGAGGAGTACCTTGCGAAGATGAATACATCGTTCGAGTCTGCAGGTTTAGATGCACTCAAAGATTATGTCTCTCTTCTGATGGGGGAAGGTAAAAACTCAATGGACAGATTGGTCGCGATTGCCCGCTACTGCAGCATCGCGAAGAAAAACGATTACTACATTTACTTAGCGTCGATCTTAGGCGCCAGAAATGTACTGCCTGATCTACGCGAAAGGTTAGCAACTATTGCTGGAGAGGAAGCTAGCCGTAGAGTCTTTAAAGGGTTTGAGCTACCTCCACTAGGCTGGCCTCAGGAAAGCTACACGAGACTTACCCAGATGATCGTGGGTAGGCTGGAGGTTGAGCTGACCAGCGAAACGTGTAGGAAGATTCTTACGTGGAACTACCACAGAGTGCCTGCTGAGGCTTTTCAAGGGAAGAAAGAACGGTTCGAAAAGGCCGACAGTATCGACGAGTATTTGAAAGACGAGCACAAGAAGTTCATAGAGGAGTTGAAAGGCTTCATGAAAGAGGGGCGGATATGGTACGAGCAGGAGATAACCCCAGAAGTTCTGGAGTTCATAAAGGGCAATCAGGAGATCTGCACGGGCGTCAGGCGTGGTAACAAGATCTACTTGACCAAGATACCCTACGCGCCAAAGCAGTACTTAAATGAGGAAGCCTCCACCTTGAAGAGGTACTACGCTTGTCACTGCCCGCTCGTAAGGTCAGCCATACGTGACGGAAAGGCGAAGATTTCGCCAATATTCTGCTACTGCAGTGGCGGCTTTTCAAAGTTTGGGTTTGACGTGATATTCGGCGAACCAGTCGAGGTAGAGATGCTTGAGAGTGCTCTCAAGGGAGACATGCGATGCCGTTTCGCCATCCAAATCCCAAGAGGCAAAATGAAATAGCGCGCGAGAGTCAGGAGTTGTGCACGCGCAATCTTCGAGCCTATGGGAGAAAACTCGCGAATATGCTTATGTTCAAAAGCAAAAGTGCACCTTGAAGAAGGCATAGGACGCCTAAGATGGTTGCGACAGGTCTTGAAGCCAAGACTGTGCCTACCAACTTCAGAAGGTCTTCTACAAACTTGAAAAAAGTGTAGGCCAGCAAAGCTGGGATTAGGAAGATTGCCAAGTACACCCAGGTTGAAGAGATGCCTAAAACAGTCTCAGGCAGCGGATACAAGATGTAGACCAGACCAACACACAAACTCCCTACTACCAATCCTATCAAAGCCGCCCAAGGAACGTCCTTCAAAGGTTTCAGAACCAAGGCCAAACCAGTGACTACCAAAAGATAACGCGTACCGGAATCCCAAGCCTGACTCAGCCAGACACCTGTGGCAGTCACTAACATGAGAACCCCAACAAGAAATCCAAAGAGCACCATAATCTTCACCGTAGCACTAACAGGCGCTCCCACAACCGGAGCTGGCTTAGAAAGTTTCCCAATCAACCAAGAGGCTGCCGTAATACCGCCAAGAATCAAAACATAAGGAGTATATGGAACCAATAACAGAAGATCCATCATTACTAACCAGAACAGTAGTTATTTCAACAGAGCTTTAATTCTTTTCGTCTCTACTGAACTACACTTTTACGCGAGTGCATGAACATTGAGGTCCCTGTAAACAGAAAAATGGGAGTCTGCGGGAGATGTCTCCACTCTATGTGGGTTCAATTCCCATCCACGGCTTCCAAGCACATATTCGCAGAGGTTTTCCCTGCAATAAACCCGCCAGTTTACACAGTGGATAGATCCAATACTAACCTTCTCTGTATTTCTATTCCCTGGCCCTAATGCGAGTGCACCTTACAAAAATGTCCATGTGAGTAAAAAGAACAAAGGCAAAAACGCTATTGTGGTAGTCAAGCAGGCACTTCGCAATTCAAGCCTTTCTGAAGTTTGAACCGCAAAAGTAACTAGCATAATAGGCCATAAGACTAGAGGAATAACTAAGCCCAAAATCAAAAAGATCACGCTTGGCACGAACGAATTTTCAATTTGGAGTCCTATCTCCAGCAAGTCAACAACAATTGTTATCAAAGAAGGCAGAAAGGCAAAACCCAACAGAGACGCTAGACCATAGCGACTGCTTTCTCCATCAAGTTGTTGTGCTATTATGTGGGTTAGAGCTGACGCTACCAGCCATAGGAAAAGCATCATAGGAATGATCAACGTTATTTTTGAAACGAGTTCTAGCGGTTCGCCTATGTTGAAAGGAATAAAACGCCAGCGTGCAGGGACAAAATCTGCCAGAGAGAATGCAAGAGTCCGAATTATCCATGCAACAGAAACCAAGACAGCGGAGACGAAAGAAAATAGGATTGATTGATTATAGTTGACTTCTTTGAATGTACGTTGCGGATGTAAAAACGTTCCCAAGAGGAATTGGCATTGTTGTCTCCAAGAGAAAGCACTTAGGCGTCCGCTTAAGTAAAGATCGATGAAAATCATAAAGAAATAAGGTATAGACAAATACTCTACAGCAACTAGGGGGTAGTTAAAGAAGAAAGGCTTTAAGATTGCATCATTAAGGGGATTGAGAGTTGTATCATTAAGGATGGTTATCAGGAGAAGCATGAGACCAAACGTTGCGCTGAAACCGAATTGAACTATGAAACTTTTCTTTTTCAGAAAAACCGCAGGAATCTGCGACCCTCCTAAGAAACTTATTACGGCAAGACCGTAGAGGAAAATTATTATTTGCTCTACATTGTCGTCTGAAGGAACAACGCCTGAGAGGTCCATAATGCTTTCTACAGCGCTCGTGAGGAGAATGGTGTAGCAAACAAGTAAGATCCAACCAACTGCAACACACAAGTATTTTCGTGTTGAAGACTTCAAATCAGCATCAATTCTCCATGTAGGTGCAAAAGAAATAAATGTCTTTAGTCGTAACGAGAGGAATATAGATACATATTATAGCTGTTGAAGATCTTTAATAGTCACTTATCAGGTTGTGCGTGCGTGTTTCACTTTGGAAAGGTGGGCTTTGCATCTTTCAAAGAAGTTTCTCTTTGATCCACGACTGAAAATACTTCAGATTTTTCCTTTAACTTGGAAATTACGAAGAGCAGCTAAGTAGGTGAATGCGCCCACTACGGTGAAAGGTATGCTTGCGAGGAGAATTTTGACAAGAAAGGTGGGTTCGATGGGAGCACCTGCAAAAGTATACTGCCGAAGGGCTTCGGCAGCAAGGCTTAATGGATTTGCAGCGACAACTGTGATTAATGCAGGCGGCAGGTAATTTTGAAGAACTTCCATAGGGTAGTACACTGTACTTAGAGTTAGGAGAGCGACTTGTACAATATTTTGGAATGCAAAGAAGAATTCTCCATGCGTTGACGCAACTGCGGCAAGTGTAGCCGCGATGCCTGCGAGTCCCATGGCAAGAACAAAGAGGAAAGGCAACAACATGAACGCGCTCCAAATCGCATGGGCAGGAAGAACGATTAGTGCAATTGCCATGAGAGAGCTTGCGTACACCAAGGCAGCTGCGCCTCCAGCAAGCAGATAAGCTATAACGAGACCATGCGTGCTGATTGGAAGAGATAGTTCGTACTGGATTACGCCTTCACGAAGAGCCAACCAGATTCGTCTGCCAGTGTCCATGGACGCAGCGAAAAGCCCCATAATTATGACTGCAGGGACGAAATAGGCAAAATAGTCGAAAGTCATCATCCTCTTGTAAACAAGCGCCACTACAAGCATGTCTGAGAGATTGAGACTTAGAAGTACAGCCATGAGCCATTTTGTGCGAAAGAAATAGGAGAAGTCGTTGCGTGCCATTGCAAGAATAACGCGAATCTCGCTCATGCGCTCTTAACCCCTTCTACAAGTCTCTGCATGAGAACTAAGCCTAGACCTAAAGTGCTAACTGATAGAGCCGTCAGTACAGCCACTGCATAGTAGGAATTCAAGAGGATGCTTGGATCAAAACCTAAGATGAGACGAACCAAATCTGATCCGTATGTAAGTGGGCTGAAGAGTGCGGCTGAGGCGTACTGGGAGGGCAAGACTATGAAAGGATACAGCACTGTGCTGAAACGGATTATTATAGTGCTTAAGCCTGTGACAATTGCTGTGTAGAGGTCAGACGATTTAAAAGCTATGAAAGACAACCCCAGCATAAAGCCTGCTACGCCGAAACCAAGCCAAAACAGTGTTAACGTGCAAGCAACTACAGAAATCCACGTGAGATTTCCTATAATTAGCAAGGTAACCGTCAATGGAACTGCAAGCATTAGAGAAAGCTCTGCTCCGCCTTGCAAAGCGATAGCCAAGAATAGTTTTGACCGTGAAATTGGAAGACTGAGCAAGTAAGGTAAACGTCCTTCATGGGCGTGCTCAACAAAGTGACGCCCAGTATGGGACGCCATGTCAAAAGTTATCATAATCACCAGGCCAACTGCGTAGAATTGTCTATAGTCGCCTATCATGGGATTTGTGACGAGTTGAGAAATCATCACGCCGTACACGCCGATTTGAATTAAGAAAACGATCCATTCTGCGATTATCCAGACGGGTGGCTTAAGCTCCGGTTTCAAGTCAAACCATACTAGGCGGATTATGTTACTCATCTGTTATCCTCTGTTAAGGCGCGTCCTGTGAAGTGAAGGAAGACGTCATCTAGGGATGGTTCGGTAACTCTTATAGAGCGTATGTGGGCTTTATTTTGGTAGCACATCTCCGTCATTTTTGGTACCCATGATTCTGCCATGGACACGTAGGCTTTAAACTGATTCACATCTGAATTAGTAATTTTGACTGTCCCCTCTATTTGGCTTAGGGCATGTTTTAGAGTTTGAGTATCTGGAGTGTCAATTTCAAGTTCAACTATGTCGCCGCCTGTGATGCTGTCTTTCAGCTGTCTCACGTTGTCACACACGATTTTTGCCCCCTTATCCAACACAGTTACGCGATCAGCTAAGTATTCAGCTTCACGAACTTCGTTCGTAGCGACGAGAATTGTTGAACCTTCTTTTCGTAATTCGAGGATTTTTGCCCAGATTTTGCGTTTTCCCCGCAGGTCTACTTGGCTACTAGGCTCGTCTAATATGGCGAATTTTGGGCGTTGGACAAAGACTTTAGCGACTTCTAACCGTTTTGCCTGTCCACCCGAGAGGTGCATAAACAGTTTGTTTCGGGCATCCCAAAGTTCAAGGTCTTTGAGGATATTTTCTATTAAAGTGTCACGTTTTGTTTTTGGGACGCCGCACACGTTTGCGTGGAAACGTAGTATGTCGGCGGGTTTATGGCGCCAGAACCCTCTCGCTTCTTGGAATGCTATGCCTAGGATTTGGCGTACGCGTGTTGGTTGAGCGTTTACGTCTAAGCCCATTAATTTTGCTTGTCCTGATGTTGGTTTAAGGACTGTGGCGAGGATTAGGAGGAGAGTTGTTTTCCCTGAGCCATTCGGTCCGAGGAGCACCATAATTTCGTTTTCGTCGATGGTGAAGTCTAGGTTTTTTAGGGCATATGTCTTGCCGTATCGCTTTGTTAAGTTCTTGGTTTCAACAGCGTACACTCAGCATTCCAACACCATAGCTATTATGAAAGGTTAGAAGTGTAATTCGGATCTGGAAAATAAATATAGTGGTTATTTTTTATGTCGTTTGTTTCTTTCCCGTTTTTGTGATTTTCGGCGCCATTCCCTTTTTTTCTGTGTTCTTATCTGGGCTCTACCGTAGCTGTGGTTGGGACTAGTTTCTTCTCGGAATTGGTTTATGTTTCTGTAAAAGGTATGGTAGTCTATTTGATTTTGTTGAAGAGAAGTGATGTTCTGGTTTAACTGTTTTTTGGTCTCGGGATTGCTTGTTTTGTCATAGGTATCAGAGTAGGCAAGATAGGCAGCGTGAAATTGAAAATCAGATGGTTTGTCAATTAAGAGCTTTTCTGGTGGAATTGATGTGTTATTAGATTCTTCAGTCATTGTCCTCCAAGCTTTTGTGATAACGTAGAATAGTAAGCTTGCCTTTTATAGATAACGTTTATTGCCGAACAAAAGAACATTTTCTATAATCCTAGAATACTACATTTCGTGTTAAAAAGTGTCAAACCTATTTGAAACCGAATAAAATCTAGAGAAGACTAAGTGACGTACACACAAAAAACTTTTTTACGAAATCTCCACTCAGTAAACACACTCAACTGAGGCGGCCAATTGAAAAGCAACAAAAAAGTAACACTGGAATTGCTTGGCAAAGAAAAATACAGGCGTATAATTTGTTATCCAAAATACAAGACAGACGAATTCAAACACCGCCTCAAAGAACTAAAACAGCTCAGCATTGAAGCAATCGAGTTCACAGGACAAAAACATGTCCACAATACCCCTGTTTTAGGAAAAGGCTGTGTAGGCATAGTAGTTACAGCCTACAAGAAAGACGAAAAAGTCGCCCTGAAGATTCGTAGAACGGACGCAAACAGATCGACAATGCAACGCGAAGCGCAAATGCTAAAAAGAGCAAACAAAATAAACGTTGGACCCGGCCTGCTCGGAATCACTAAAAACTTTCTATTAATGGAATATGTTGAAGGCCTCCTGCTTCCAGAATGGACAGGAACGCTAACAGAAAAAGACGTAAGAAAAAGGCTTCGTCGCGCTTTGCGTTTGATCTTAGAACAGGCTTGGAGATTGGACAAAGCAGGGTTGGATCATGGTGAACTGAGCCATGCACCAAAACATATAATTGTCAAGCCAGATGACGTGCCTTATCTTGTGGATTTCGAAACTGCAAGCATTTCCAGACATGTATCCAACGTTACTTCTCTTTGTCAATACCTCTTCATAGGAAGCCCAATTGCTAAATATATTCAAATACAACTTGACGACATCGACAAAGACAACTTAGTGAATGCTTTGAGAACGTACAAGGAAAGCAGAGACAGGAAAGATTTCAAAGAGGTTCTTTCGAAGTGTGGAGTTCTGTAAGGCATTCTTTAGATTACATATAACAGTGTATAGGCGAAAGAATAATAATAAGTAAAGCTCCTGCCTTTTTGTCGACTTTTTCTCTAAAAGCAAGCGTTAGTATCACGACGGTGGAGGCAGGTATTGCATACAAAGCTAGCGAGATAGAACGTTTAGGGGGGTCATAAAACACTGGTGTTGGGAAGAGTAACTGTCCTATCGAAATGGAAACAGTTTCATCTACGATGCAGCTTCCTATAATGTCCCCTATTGCAAGTTTGTACTATCTTTTGCGGATCGCTGCCAAGTCCACTACAAGCTCAGGAAGTGAAGTACCTACCGCTAGCATGAAGAAGCTGATAAGGAATTCAGGCATCCCCAATATCGTTGACAGGTTAATTGCTGATCAAACAACTGCTAACGCCTCGATTGCAACACCGACAAAACCTAGAACCGCCATCGCCAAATGGAACAAGTAGTGCCTGCTCGTTTTGGTTTTGAATTGTTTCTTTTTCAAACTGTTTTTTTTTGTAGTTTTCTTCATTCTTTATCGTTGTTTATAAAGTTGCTAATGATGTTTTGGCTATTGTTATACAACTGTGCTAAACAGGTGATAGAATAAGAACAAAATCCAACACGAGAGTCAAATTAGTAAAAGGCTAAACTAATATTGTCTTGAAGCGCAAGCTGAACACGCTTGCAAACTGCTGTAAAACAGATCTGAATAAAAAATATAGGGTGTGTTACGGCGTTTTTTTGTGGGTCATTGCTTTTAGTTCTTCGGCTCTTGTTTTTATGAATTCTGCGACTTTTTCTTGGCTGTATTTTTTGGTTTCTTGCTGTTTTTTCAATTGTTCCTTGATCGTGTTTAGAACGTTTTCCATTTTGAATGGCTTAAGCACGTATGCGTCTGCGCCCCTGTTTACGGCTTCGACGGCGTTTTGTAGCGTGGGATAGCCGGTGACTATTATTTTGACCATTTTTGGAGTGGTATCCTTCATTGCGGTCAACAGTTTTGTTCCGTCTATGTCGGGGAGCCGGATGTCTATTAATGCAAGGTTGTAGAATTTGACGTTGGATTTTCGGATTGCTTCTTTTCCGTTTTCAGCTGTGTTGACGACGTATCCTTCTTCTTCCAATACTGTTTTCAGGACTTTTCTTATGCTTTCTTCGTCGTCGACAACAAGGATTCTGGCACGTTCATCCATATTTTTTCACCTCCTGCTGGTTTAGGTTTGATAGGAAGCGTTATCGTGAATGTGGTTCCTTTTCCAACTGTACTTCTTGCAGAAATGTCGCCTCCATGAGCCGCTATGATACGTTTGCAGATGGGCAAGCCCAGCCCCATTCCTTTAGATTTTGTCGTGAAAAGAGGCGTCCAAATTTTTCCCATAATTTCTTTCAGCACGCCTGTCCCTGTGTCGATGAAGGCTATCTCCACGTTACCATCTGCTTCCTTGCTTTTTATTGTAAGTTTGCCGCCTTCAGGCATAGCATCAACCGAGTTTTTAATAATGTTAACGAAGACTCTTTTCATTCTCTGGACATCAACCTTTATCCTTAGGTTGCTCTGTGTTGAGTCTAATACTTTGACTTTTCTAGGAATTTCAACCATAAATAATGCCTCTTTCATAACTAGTTTAGGAGTGGTTTCAGTAAGTTCTAGTTGCATTTCTCCCGAGTATTCTAGAAGATCGTTTATGATTTTGTTGGAGTATTCTATGTCTTTTTCTATGAGCTCCAACATTTCTCTCGTTTTTTTGTTCGCCTTTTGACCTAGTTTCGATTTCAGATAGTATATAGCGCCCCCGATGCCTGTCAATGGATTGCGCAAGTCGTGACCCACGATGCTACTTAGTTCACCTATAGCTGCTAATCTTTGAGCCTTAACCAACTGTTCTTGAGATTCTTTCAATTCTCTAGTTCTTTCCTCTACTTTCGACTCAAGCAGTTCAGCGTCAGCTTTCAACTGCTCTCTAGCCATATTTAAGCTGCGGATGAGCTGAGCATTTTCGATTGCTACAGCGGCTTGATGGATAAAAAGCTCTAGAGATGCCAAAGACTCGTTAGTGGGACGTTTTCCATCCAACGGGTCATCGATGCTTAATACACCTACGATACGCCCATCAGCCAAGCGAAGCGGGGCATAAAGTAAGTCTTGTGGATCCCAGTCAACCATTTCTTCTGGCTGAAGTTTGCTTGGAACAGTGCCATCGGAAAATCGTTTTCTAACCCAAGAATCGCTCCATGGAAGATGGTAGAACTCACCGATCTTGAAGCGTTTGTATTCTGGGCCAAAGCGTTTCTGCCACACTTGACCGGGTGATTTGTTGTTCCACAAAAATTCTATTTCTTTATTCGTTAGACCCGCAGTTACTATGTCCTCGGGCTTTGTTATATTCATATTTCTATCTCGGACAGAGATGACGACCCTTCGCCATCCAAGTTCTTTAATAGCCTCGGCGATTGTTTGGAGTCGTTTGTGCAAATCCGTAGAGCTGATTATCTTAGTTGAGCTTTGCATTAGTGAAGCTAATTGGTTGGAGCGCTTCTCAATTTCTCTTCGTTTTTCTAGGTTGCTAATTGCAGTTGCAGCGTGCGAAGCCAAGATTTGAAGCAATGTCACATCTTTCTCGTTAAAGCCTTCTAACTTTTTACTTTCTACATTTAGGACTCCAAGAATTTTTTCTTCTGTTTCAACTGGAACAGCCAGTTCTGACCGAATACCTGGAACACCTTCAACAAAATCTTTGTCTTTTTTAGTATCACAAACAAGAATGGAACCACGTGTATTAACTGCCTTGACGGTTATGCCTTTCTTTGTTCCATCTAAAGGCAACTCCAAAAGCAAAGGTATCGAATATCCACGTTGGCATACAACTTGAAGGCTGCCTTTGTCGATTATTAGGAATGCTGCATGTTCAAAACCTAAAGTTCTTTTCATGGCGTTAAGGGTCAGTTCGTAAACTTGCTGAACAACGTTCGCGGTGTTTAGTTTTCTGCCATAAAAGTTCAAAGCGGAAAGTCTCTCTTCCATAATCTTTCTTTCAGTGACATCTCTAATTATTTCCAAAGCCTCTACATGGCCATCTGAATATTCAAGCGGAATAGAAATGACTTCATAATTTTCTCCATGCTTTCCCGCAAGTTCAGCTCGAAATGTTTTCTTATGTCTGATTGCATTCCTCATTGGGCATTTAGGGCAGGGTTTTTCAAGCCCCATGTACGCAACATAGCATTTCTTTCCAGTTAAATCACCGAATCTGTCTTTTAAAAACTTGTTCTGGTATTTAATTAAATAGTTATAGGTAACAATCTCTACGCCGTCTTCCAATGCTGAGAGTATCAAGTTCATTTCTTGTAAAGATTCACGTAACTTTTTCTCGGGTGCCCTAATTTTCTCAGCGTCCCCCCTCAAACATTCCTTAGATTCAGTTAAGCTTCTGTTCCTATTTCCTTGCATTGAACTATTTTCTCCGTTATATTTTTGGCGTTATTTTTTTCCAGAAGACTCCGTTTAGCTGTAGCCACATATTCAATAAATGCGAAATCTGCAGGTTCACGTAACTCGAAAGTCTCTCCAGTTTTTTCATGAAGTCTTTTCATAATTAGAATCTCAAGGAAATCAGCTCCTGACCCAAAAATCTTCTCAATTGCATCTGCGAAAACCTCAAGATTACAGGGGATTTCTTGTCTCTTAATATTGAAGCTTTTTTCCAGATGGAAATAAATCGCTTGCTTAGAGGATTGCCCTAATGAAGACAACCCTTCATCTACTGCTTCAAGCAGAAGTTTTTCGAAATTTCGTTTGTGCAATTATATTCCTCTGAGTAAACAGGTGTCATGAATTTAGAAATCTTCTACAAGGACTGTATAAATCGATTATGAATAACTGATTTAGATTCTGAATTTCTAGATTAGGAAGAAATTGCCGTTGTTCAGATCGCAGACGTATTGAACACTTGCTTCTACAAGTTGGCTGATTATTTCTGCTCATGCCATTTTGTATGTGAACTGTCGCTTTATGGATGCCGTCAATATCGTTACTCACGGCGTTGCAATTTTTAATCTCAACCCACGTATTTCTGAAGTTTTGATAGAGCCACCATCCATGTCCTGTCAAACCATTGTCTTGCTTCTTCCCATTCTAACGAGTTTCTCCACCCAGTGTGTAATAAGTGGATCTCTGTACCTCCTTGACAAGGAATAAAGAATACCACTACGTTGGTGAGAGGTCTAACCTCGTTCATAAAGTGCTTGAATTGTTTTGGCCCTTTCCACTCGAAAGCAAGGAATTTGTTCGGGTGAAGAGCCAATATTTTGCATCCAACAGTATTGTCATTCTCCTTATCTTCTAGGTTCCAAAACAATTCATACTTTCCACCTGTCTTTGGCTCTACATCAGCTACTTGTGTTAGCCATTTCTCAAGATTTTTATTTACAGTGAACATTTCGAACGCTTTTTGAAAGGTGCACTTCAGGTTAATTGAATGATAGATAACTTTATCCATACTTTCTCCTCTCTTTTGAGATATACAATCATAGCATATAGCAACTATGCACACGTTTCAAAAACTCGTCTCACCATGTTCGTCTATAATGATTGTGACAATTGCACCTGCCAGCTTAATCATGCACGCACTAAGCTATTTTGATGCTTTTCCCTAATGAAGAGCCTCCGTGTGATACATGTTCTCTTCAACATGTCTACCCTATACGTTGATAATAGATAATATTATGCCCTGACATCTTTTTTTAACGGTCGGTCTGCTGTTTCAACAATCTTCCTTCACGATCAATTTCCAAGCGACGAATTCTGGTAGTGGTAATAGGATCGCAGTTCTCTGCTAAAACCATCTCTATAACGATAACGTTGAGTGGTCGAAGATTGCTAGCCTTACGCTTTTCGTTTATTTCACGAGCCCTTGCTTCAGTCTCTTGGCTTACCACAATTGTCTCTATTTGCTTACTGGTTAATGCAGGTCCATAAGGATCGTGTAATGGCACAATTTCGGCATGTTCAAGCCAGGCATGCTTTCTTAGAAAGCCCTTTAACTCCTCCAATCTCACAGCGAAAGGTGCAATATAATGAGGCTTTTTCATTTTTTCCACGAAGTCGTCTGTGCATAAGCCTACTTGGACCTTTTCGCCGACTTCGAAGGCTGTTTTAAGCAGAACTCGGTGTCCCTTATGAAACTCGTCGAAAGTCCCACCAACAGCCACAATCTTGAAGGGTTTACTCAATATTTTTCATCTCAAAAGGTGCGCGCCTTTGGTGTCAATTTTTGCTGTAAGAATGTTTTTAGGTGGCAGAACTTTCTTAAAAGTTTCCACTATTTTTTCAACGTTGTCAATAGTTGTTAATGCGTGAACTGCTTCGCCAACCATATTTTGGGCTGCACCAATTGCTCCTGCTTTTTCAGCGAAGTCAATCAGTTTCTCAGTTAATGGTGTTGCAAATTCAGTTTTTCTTGCGAAGTCTTTGCTTGCGAGCATGAAATTCTCTAACGAAGGGTTGGCGAGAATTCTGCCAACCGTTTCTCTTCCATACTTGTTTACAATCTTGCGTGTTTCAGCTGATGCTAATACTTTCTTTGTTGGAATCGGTCTATAGTAGCCTGTTACAATTCTGTGATCAGATGTTGTTGGAATGCGGTCGATAACTGCGTGGCTGGGAGCTCCTGGTTCTACTGTGATTACGCATCCACCTAGAGTTACCGGTCCCACAGTACCTAACCCAGTTCTGCACCTGATCTCTGCTACATGTGCAATTTTTCCTGCTTGAAAGATTGTAAGGTTGATATCTAAGGCTTTGCCTAACGCAAGCGCTGTGCTTAATGCACCCGCCGCGCTTGACCCGAAGCCAGCGCCAATGGGGACAGCTACCTTATGGTGAATAATTACTATGTGTGGCTTACCGACTTTTTCTAGTAGCATTCTTGTGACGGCTTTTGTTGTTTCTGCATTTGGTGCGAGTCTGTTGTTGATATAAACTTGCACAATAGGCTCCTTTGATTCTGTTATACCGACTTCTGTGAGAACACCCTTTTTTACTACAAATCCTCCGCCACGGCTTCCAACAAATTCCAGGTCATGTATGGGTTTTCCATCAGGTGTTGTGTCGCAAATTTCAAAAAAGCTGGAAATTCCAGCAGGACAAAAGGCTCTGGCTGATCTTTCAGCCAATCATTGTCCCTTTCTTTTGGTCGTTTCTTGAGGTTGTAGAGATGGAAAAGCTTTGTAGGTTGCTTTTATAATCGGTGGTCCAAGCACCATAATAAATGGAATCTCAGTGGCAAATGTCCAGACAAACCACAAAAGAATAAAGTATGTCGGAACAGGAGATGTGAAGATACCTGTAGGTGAAAAGAATAGCTGACTGTAAATCCATAACACAACACCTATTATTGAACTCCCAACTCCGAGGCCTATTATTGAGGCTATTCCAAAGTTACGCCATTTAGGCCAAAAGAAAGAAACGGCAATTACCAAAAGACAACTTCCAACAACTGTCGCGAAAAACAAAAGAGTACTATCTGTTGCAGACAAACCTGTAAACCCTATGGATTCTGTTGGTAACAAAATAGTTGGCAACAGAAAGCCCAAAACAGTCACTAATACACCAACAGCAATACCCAAGCTTATTTTTTTCCAATCAAGCTCCTTTCGCGAAATATACCCAATAAGAAAGAACATGGCAAAATTAGATGTAACGCCTGCCGAAAGACTTAGGAAAGGATCACCATGAAATAGCATATCCCTTATAAATATGCCGATTGCGGCACCTATTCCCCCTGTCCAAGATCCAAACAAAACAGCAAATATTGCTGGAATTACTGCCGCAGGCCAAAATGCAACAACACCAACAACTGGGGCTACTATACCTAAATCTGTTAAACGACCCACAACAGCATAAAGTGCTGCACAAACACCTATCATAGCAATTTCAACTGCCTTCATGATTATGCCTTCCTTTGTCTCGAGAGTAGAACGAAATTAAATAAGCATTTCGTATAGATTCTTCAAACATGTTTAGAGACGAATACAGTAAGAAGCGGGCACTGTTAACTTATTTGTCACCATACCCTACACGAAAACTATAAATTTTATCCGCAATACCAGCCATTCATATTTAGATCCAAATAGGACGGTCTAGTCACTGCGTCGAACACACACAAAACAGAACCCTCATAGCAAACAAGTTAACAGAATATAAGAAGCGTAAGGTTTAAGGGTTATTTGGTGATTTCTTTCCAGTATTCGACTTAATTAGAGGCTACATGTTTGAGTAATAAATCCGCAACAACCTTAGAAGAGAAAAAAGCTAAAGTCCTTATAAAGCTGAGAGGCTACAAACGCTTAAAAAAGAAAGGATACAAGATCGCCACTGGATTTTTAGTAAAAACACCGGAAGGCAAAGCCATAATTTATTGCGTTTCTTCCCAAGGCACTGTAGGAGTTCAATACATTAACCAATTGGTGAAGATTATGAAAGAGGAAAATCTGGAAACGGGAATAGTAGTAACAAGTGGACGCTATACACAGGCGGCTAAAAAAAAGGCGCGTAAAAATGGAATAGAATTGATTCCGCGAATTTTCCCAGTTTTCAACCTTTTTGACCATGAGCTTGTGCCAAAGCATGAAATTCTTCCACCAGATGAACGAGAGAAACTGTTAGACAAATATCGTGTTCAGCCTTATCAACTACCAAGAATAAGAACTTCTGACCCTGCTGTAAAAGCTATAGGCGCAAAAACGGGTGATGTTGTGAAAATTATTCGGAACAGCGCCACGGCAGGAAAATGTGTTGTTTATAGGTATGTAGTGGAAGACTAGGGTTCAGCGTTTTTCCAGAGGTTCAGTGGAAGATATTTTGAACCGAAACGTATATCAGATGAGAACTTGCACTATCGCCAGCCATAAAACATTTGGAGCGTCTCACGTGACCATAAAAGCTGTTGTCTTTGATCTCGACGGAACTCTTGCCGAGTTCAACCTTGACTACAAAATTGTAAGAGCCGAAGTTATACAATTCCTAATAAACCAAAGCTTCCCAGCCTCCATATTTTCTATAAAAGAAAGCATCTTTGAAATGCTGAAAAAAGCCAAAGTTTACATGAAAAACAACGGTAAAGAAGAACAAGAATTCTATACCATCCAAAAACACGTCCTTTCCATAGCTCTCAAACACGAGCTTAAAGCTGCTCATGGAACCTCAATTCTGCCAGGGGTGTTTGAAATGCTAAAAACTCTGAAGAAGATGGACTTGAAGCTAGCCATTTTTACAATTAACAGCAAAAAATCGACAGACTACATCCTCAACAATTTCCACATAAAACAATTCTTCGATGTCGTAGTTACACGAGAAGCCGTTTCAAAGGTGAAACCCGACCCATCGCATCTTGCTGCGGCCTTGAAGACTTTAGATGTTAATGTTGATGAAGTGGTTGTGGTAGGCGATAGCATTGTGGACATGAGAAGCGCTAAAGCTTTGAATGCTGCAGCTGTAGGTGTGGCAACCGATAGTGATCTGGTAAAAGAGTTGAATTACGCAGGTGCTATGCACATAATCAAGTCAATAACTAGTTTGCCAACTTTGATCACCCAATTAGACAAAAACAAATCTTAACGACTATTGTTAGTGGCCAAAAAATGGAAATCCATCTACTCAGCAATGGCTATTTCACTCTAGACAAGAGCTTTCTCGTCTATTCTAAGTACCAAGGGAAAATTTATGAAGCAGCCTTGAAGCCTCTGCTAGTGCTGACCGATAATGAACGAATTCTTGTAGACACTGGAATTGGAGAACTGCCACTTCAACATAGGAAATTTCAAAGTCAAGAAGAATCCAAGCCAAAATTTGCAGGTACAACTACAAAATTTCAAACTAAAACCAGAAGACATAACAATTGTCATCAATACGCATTTACACTTCGACCACTGTGGCAACAATAAGATATTCAAAAATGCACGTTTTTATGTCCAAGCTGACGAGCTACGCTACGCCTATGCTCCAGACCGTTTTCAGAAAGCCGCCTATTTGCAAAAGTTCTTTGATGTTGACGTAGATTACCAAATGCTAAAAGGACAATGCCACGTGACTGACGGCGTAACAATTGCGCCAACGCCAGGGCACTCAATAGGTCATCAATCAGTAATAATTCAAGACGGCTCAAACAGGTTTGTTTATTGTGGCGATGCTGCACCTCTAAAAGAAAACTTGGAAAAACGAAACATCCCAGGCATACTTTACCGCGCAGACCAAGCATTAAAGTCAATTGATAAACTCCGCGCTATCAAAGACACTGTCTACATTTTTTCACATGACAAAGAACAGCGAAGCCTAAAATAAAAAACGCGTGACTAGGCGGATTTAAAATAGTATCTTGGCCATCGCGGCCACTCCTCGGATATGCACTCCTTGTCAACATCAACGGCTAAATTCATGCCTACTTTAATCTCGTCCAAGTCTACATTCCTCATCATTCCCGGAAGGCATGCACCTTCTTCTAGCTCAATTATTCCAACCGCGTAGGGTGCCAATTGCTGAAATCTTTTGGGAGAAACGTGAATCACGGTGTAGGTTAGCAGTTTTCCTCGCTTTGGAAGTTCTTTCCACTTCAAGTCTTTGGAGAAGCATTGGGGGCACATCGGCTTCGGAGGCACTAACAGTTTTCCACATTTGTTGCATTTTGCGCCCATAAGTTTTCCTTCTTTTACGAATTTGTAGAAGCTTTCGATAGTGAAAGGGGTTGGTTCTTCTGTCATTTTCTATCCTCTCCTGTAGATGTTCACAACGCCAGTTGCGCCTAAGCCTCCAACGTTGTGGGTTAAGCCCATTTCAGCGCCTTTAACCTGTCTTTTTCCAGCTTGTCCAGTTAGCTGCAGATATATTTCGTACGCTTGGGCTGTACCTGTTGCACCTACTGGGTGTCCTTTTGATTTTAGTCCACCGCTTGTGCATACGGCTACTTTGCCGCCGATTTGGCTTTGTCCTTCTTCTATGAAGCGCCCGCCTTCTCCTAGCTTGCAGAAGCCGAGGTCTTCGTAAGCCACGATTTCTGCGATTGTGAAGCAGTCGTGTACTTCTGCAACGTCTACGTCGGAGGGAGTGACGTTAGCCATTTTGTATGCTTGTTCTCCTGCGAGTTTGCCGACTTTTAGGGTTGTAAATTCTTCTCTTTCATATAGTCCAATGGTGTCGCTTGCTTGTCCTGAGCCTACTATGTGGACAGGTGTATCTGTAAAGTTTTTTGCGAGTTCTGGCTTGGTTAGGATTAGGCAGCTGGCGCCATCTGTTATTAGTGAGCAGTCGTAGAGTTTAAGGGGCCATGCGATAACGCGTGAAGACATGACTTTTTCCAGCGATACTTCTTTTTGCATGTGGGCTTTGGGGTTCATGGCGCCATGGTGATGATTTTTCACTGCTACGAGTGCCATTTGTTCTTCTGTTGTGCCGTACTTGTGCATGTGAGCTGTGGCTACCATGGCGAAGAGTCCGGGGAAGGTT
>JAOUKM010000029.1 GCA_029882535.1 Candidatus Bathyarchaeota archaeon | reverse complement strand
TAAATAGAAAGTAGCTTCTTTCTTGGCGAAAGCTCTGTTTCAAGCTTCAGAGAATTTGCGACTTTTGCGACTGCAGATCCAACAATTCTTAAGCGTTTAGGGCTTGGCGTATTAGAGGAGTATATCATGAATTTTCCATTGTTTTCCAGCATTGTTTCTTCACGTAGAAGAAATGTGTGTCTAACCGTTTTTTAAGGGACGCGGAGCAACGTCATCAAGCAAAGTGGAGAGAGATCGGTGAAACTGTTAGATAAAACAAGTTCGGGCAAGTTTAGATAGAGCTTGCACGTCGCCAATATTCCCCTCTTTTTAATGTTATTCTTAACAAGAGATAGTGCTGTTAGCTTATTGCGCGTGTGGCGGATGTGAGAAAGAATCGGTGTCTAAGGTGACTAAACCTTGAAACCTCGCCCTCCACACGCATGTTGTTTTAGGTAATCACAAGGTTAAGCGATTTGTGAAAAAATCTTCTATAAGATTTTTATATCTTTCCACGACTTGACGACCTCAACTATCTACTATTGCATGTAGTCAAACTTGTTCTTCCTTTTTCTGTGTTATATCTTTACTAAAAATATCCTATACAATCTTATGTTTCTTTTATGCTTAGAAGAATGATAATCGCTGGAACAATTATTAGTGAAGACAATTTGAATATTGTTTGAATTGGAGTAGTCAGTGCAAGCCATCCTGCTACAATTGACCCGATTGTGGAGCCTAATGGAAACATTGTTTGGAGGAGAGCTATTCCAACACTTGCATCCTCGCTGTCAACGAGATCGCTAACAAATGCAGTTTCTGGAGCAACTCTTAAGCCCCAAGCAAATCCGTAAATAGCCATAGTCAACACAAAAGCAATAAGACTGCTTGTTTCTGAAAAGAGAAGAAAAACGCCAACAAAAATGATGTAAGAGAGTATAATTGGTTTCTTTCGCCCAATTCTGTCAGAGATTTTTCCCGAAGGCAATCGCAAAAGAGCATTAGATATTCCTCTAACCATAAACAAGGCGCTCACAAGAGATGACGTGATCAATAAAGTACCTTCAGCGTGTATAGAGAAAAGCGTGGCAAACATCGACGCTGTAATCGCAAACAGAACTCTGCAAGAGCACAACGCTAAAACATTTCGGTTTTTCAGAACTCGCCCGATAGACCTTATTCCAGTGCTATATTTCTCAACTGAAGACAAATCTTTACCCGATGATCCGATGAGATAGATGGCAAAACCAACAGCTGGAAACAACGATAACACTACGAAGAAACTATTGAAGCTTAGAAACTGCAAAAGTACACTGCTCAGCAACGGACCAAAAATCATGGCTAATCCGATAGATGTGAAAAATACCCCAAACATTCTTCCTCTGCCTGTGGGAATTGCCAAGTCATATATGGCTGCAGTAATGATCGGCGGAAAGAGAGCCACGGCAATTCCCTGCAAGATTCGAACCGCAAAAAGCCCGCCCCAATCGGCTAGAAAGCCTAGAAGCAGAAATGACAATGTTTGGATAGCCAAAGCGAAGAGAATTATCCGTTTTTTCCCAATTCGACTGGCAACGGTTCCTATGGGAAGTCTGAGAAATATAGAAAAGAGGGAAGGTATGGCCATCAAGAGACCTAAATCAAAAAAGGAGAAACCAAGAGCATCAATGTGTAACGGAAAAACAGGAGTAAAAGCTAGCCAGCCAGTCCACAGAAAGAAACTGGTTCCTAATATTGCGTATAATTTTCGCAGCTTTTCATCAATCCGACAATTGTTAGTTCTTTGTTCAGAATTGGAGAATTGCTTAGATATAAGTTATCAAAAAGAGTAGTCGATGGAGAAACCACTATTCCTTCACGTTAAAAGAATGAGAGGTTTCAGATGAAGGTTAAAGCACACATGTTCGTCAGCGGAAGAGTTCAAGGAGTCTTTTTTAGATCAGAAACACGTCGAGAAGCCTACAGATACAACGTGACAGGTTGGGTTAGAAACCTTCCTGATGGAGGAGTTGAAGCGGTTTTTGAGGGAAAAAAGGAAAGTGTTGAAAAACTGATTGAATTTTGTAATAGAGGACCGCCCGGCGCAAGGGTAACTAAAACCAAAGTTGTTTTTGAAATCTATAGTGGCGAGTTTGTAGATTTCCGAATAGTATGGTAGCTAGGCGAGTTTCGTTTATTTTGGGATTCTGAAGTGAGAGCCTTTTCCAGCGCTGACATACTCGCCCCCTGCCTCCCGGATGGTAGACGCAATTTTTGCAAAGTTTTCTGGACCAAGGTATTGGCGAGGTGTTATTTTTATGAAGTCTCCTTTGTCTTCGAAAATAAGCATTGTTTCTAGTTCTTTCGTAAACATCATTCGAAGGTCTTCTATTCGCTTTCCTCCAGGTTGAGGAGTCGGCGCTAAGGGTGTTGCAGGAGGCGCAGCGGTTGGAGCTGTGGTCGGAGTTATGGTCTTAAGTGACTTTGAGATATCTTGTAAATCTTCAGAAAGCCTCTTTAAAACATCAAGAACTTCACTTAACCTCTGCAGTATTTTTTCGGTGTTGGGTTTTACTTCGCTCATTTTTGCTTTTCTCCCTCTGCATTTAACTATCCATTTTAGTCCCTCTTTTATTTTGTCCTTTTCGAAGCGGCAACACAATGTAAAATAGTCTCTTCTGATAATCTTGAAAAAGAATTGGTTGAGGGCAAAAGTTGCTGGAAGTTGATGGAAGCCAAAAGAGCGGCAGCGGCACAATTCTACGTTTATCGGTAGCTATGGCTGCGATTCTGAAAAGGCCTCTGCACATCTACAACATACGCCAGAAACGCCCTAAACCAGGCTTGAAGCCCCAACATTTAGAAGCTGTGTTAACCGCTGCTAAACTTTGCAATGCAACCGTGAAAGGAGCCGAAGTTGGCTCTAAAGAGCTGTGGTTTTATCCAACCGAAATTGTTGGCGGTAGGGTGGAAGCGGAAATTGGCACCGCTGGAAGCATCCCAATGCTTCTAATTACTGTTCTTCCTATCTGTGCCTTCGCTAAAAATCCAGTTTCCATTCACATTTCGAAGGGCGGCACGGACGTTTCTCACTCTCCTACAATAAATTATCTGAGCCACGTTTTTCTTCCAGTTCTTGAAAAAATGAGGTTTACGACTTCTTTGACGATTAACAAGTATGGTTACTATCCAAAGGGTATGGGTGAAGTTTCCGTTAAAGTCACGCCTAACCCGAAGCTTGGTTCTTTCCGCTTTGGAAAATTTGGGCGGATTGAAGCATTAAAGGGTATATCTGTTTGCACTTTTTTGGCTGACCGAAGAGTTGCTAAGCGTCAGGCAAAAGCTGCTAACGACCTTTTGAGAACATGTGGGTATGGGGCGGACATTCAGGTTTTCAATGATTTTTCGAATCCTCTGCAGAAGGGCAGTTCTCTCACGTTGTGGGCACAGACTAGCACAGGTATTCTCTTAGGGGGCGACGCTATCGGCGAACTAAGAAAACCTAGTGAGACTGTGGGTGGAGAGGCTGCAGAAAACTTGCTGCTGGAGATAGAGGCTAAAGCCACCGTGGATGTCCATCTCGCAGACATGCTAGTGCCATACATGGCGTTGGCAAAAGACAAATCAGTTTTTCTTACACGTTCAATCACCGACCATCTAGAGACCAACATGTGGCTTGCTCAGGAAATTCTAGGTGTAAAATTTGAAACATGTAAAGTTGGAAATCTATACAAAGTGGAGAAAAAAGCGTCTTGATAACGTTTTAAAGATTTTTATTTTCTCTTCTTTCTAAAAAAGGTTTATATGCGAGTTTGTGTTGCTGAGGTTCTTTGGGATTAAAGCATGAGTTCTCCTTTAAAGTTACGAGCTTCCATGGTTGGAACGTTAGCAATCATTATAGGACTCTCAACCCTATTCTTCACAATCATATTAACCCTAACTGGAACTTTCAACATCACATGGCTGATTATCTTCATAATTGGCTTTAACATTCTGCAATGGCTTGTTGCACCATACTTGATTGACGCTATCTATCGAGTGCGACCAATTTCAAAGTCAGAAAACCCCGAACTGTACGCTAAGGTAGAACAGTTAAGCCTGAGAAGTGGTATTAAAACGCCTCGACTGATGTTGGCGCGCATCCCTATTCCAAACGCTTTCGCCTATGGCTCTCCCATTGCAGGTAGCAGAGTTGCAGTTACTGAGGGGTTGGTGAAAACTTTGGAGAGCGAGGAAGTTGAAGCAGTTATCGGTCACGAACTAGGCCACTTGAAACACCGAGACGTACAAGTAATGATGTTCGTCTCCATTTTACCCGCAATCTTCTACTACATAGGCTACTCTTTCCTGTTTTCCTCAATGTTTGGAGGAAAAAGCAGAGACGACAGCGGCGGCGCAGGAGCAATCATCGGAATAATCAGCATCTTCCTATACTGGATACTCACTCTGTTCACGTTATACCTAAGCCGTCTGCGGGAATATTATGCTGACGGCCACAGCGCATCTATCGTAGAAGACGGCTCGAGAAAGCTTTCTGAAGGATTAGTAAAGATAGTTCATAAAAGTGGACGGATGAAAAAGAGAATACCTAAATCGGGACAGCTAAACTCTTTCAAAGCCCTCTTCATATCCGACCCTGATAGAGCCGCGGCAGACGCGAAAGCAATAGCTCGGTCCGGAGTAAGCGACAGAAAGCTCGTTGAGGAAGTATTGCAAAGAAGAGTAACAGGCATTGACAAGTTTCTGGAATTTTTCAGTAGTCATCCAAATATCGTAAAAAGACTAAAAGCTCTCCAAAGACTGGCATAGATAAAGATTCTACCCTTTTAACTTCAAAAACTCCTCATTCCGAACTAGCGCCTCAACTGCTTCTATGTCTTTGTAAACCGCTCTATCTTCCTTAAGGAAAGGCACTTCTTTTCTTATCAGATTGTACGCCGCTTTGGTTCTCTTTCCAAGTTTGTTTGTCTCTCTAAATTCAACACCTTGCGCCGCCGACAAAAGTTCAACAGCAACAATGTATTCAGTGTTTCTAAGAATCTCTACAGCCTTTCTCGCCGCAATAGGACCCATACTCACAAAGTCTTCAAAATTAGCCGATGTAGGAATAGAATCGACGCTGGCTGGATGGGCTAAGGATTTGTTTTCTGAAGCCAACGCTGCAGCTGTGTACTGCAACGTCATGAAGCCACTTTGCAACCCTCTCTTAGCTTTGCTAAAGACTAGGAAGGCGGGAAGCCCTCTGCTCAACTTCTCATCAATCAGTCTCGCTGTTCTTCTTTCAGAAAAGTTGCCTATTGTTGTCAACGCGATGGCAAGATAGTCCATAACAGCAGAAATGGGTTGTCCGTGGAAGTTTCCTCCAGACAGACACACTTCATCTTCAACGAAGACAAGGGGGTTATCGGTTGCAGAATTAATTTCCACTTCCACTACGCCCTTAACATAACTTATTGCGTCGCGAACCGAGCCTAAAACTTGGGGAATGCATCTCAAAGAATACGGATCTTGCGGATACTTATTTTCCCTCACCGCTTCACTGCTAGGCTTTACTAATTTGCTGCCAGACACAAGTCTGCGGATGTTCTTAGCAGTTTCAATCTGTCCTTTATGAGGTCTTACTTTGTGAATTTTTTCGTCGAAGGCGTCTACTATCCCGCATAAGGCTTCAAGACTTACAGCAGCAGCGACTTCGGCTGTTCGCACCAAGTTTTCCGCATCATAAACGGCAAGAGCTGCAACTGCACTCATCATTTGAGTGCCATTGTTTAAAGCAACACCTTCTTTCACGTCAAGTGTTAGGGGTGAAATGTCGGCTTTCGTCATAGCCTCTTTTCCGTCCAGAACCACGCCTTGATATTCTGCTTCACCTTCTCCAATCATCACCAAAACCATGTGAGAAAGTGGAGCCAAGTCACCGCTGGCACCTACAGAACCTTTTTCCGGAATAACTGGGTGCACGCCTTTGTTAATCATTTGCACCAGCGTCTCTAAAGTTTCCAAACGCACTCCAGAATATCCCTTAGCCAGCGTGTTAGCGCGCAAAAGCATCAACGCCCGCGTTACGTCTCTGCTCAGCGGTTTTCCAACGCCAGAAGCATGACTTCGAATGAGATTTACTTGAAGCTGCCTTATGTCTTTAGGCGGAATGGCGACATTTCCTAAAGCGCCAAAACCCGTTGTCACTCCGTAAATTATCTTCTTATCTTTCAAAAGTCGCTCCAAGGTTTTCCGTGCCTGTCTAACCTTTTTCTTGGCTTTCTCAGAGGTTGTCACGGTAGCGTTGTCACGGGCAACAGCTATTACGTCTTCGATAGTTAATGTTTCTCCGTCAATAATCACTTTTCTCATAATTTTTCATCCACGTCAACATGTATAGTATTAGTTTATTCTTTCCAAGGCACACGGGTGTCAGCATACACCACTCCGCGGCGTGCTCTTTCTTCTTGCTCTTTAACCCATGCCTTCAACCCTATCTTTTTCAGTCGTTTTCCATCTTGAATCGCCGTAACATAGTGTTCAGCCAAACTTTCAATGAGGCTGCATGGGTATTCCTGACAAAGCGGGCACGTGTCTACTGCTTTCTTTTTTGCGCATTCTCTTATTTTGCAGTCAGGCGGGCCTCCTTCCGTTCTGCAGGCGCAATCCGTTTTCACCAGTTTGTCGAGAAATTCCCAAAACGTGGGGAACACGTCTTTCATGGATGGGATGTATTTGTACCACAAGTCCATGCCCTCTCCGTGAAGCGTCTCCTGCAGGAGCTTTGCACGTTTGGGAATTCTGTTTCTGTTTGCACATAGACTGCAGTAGAGCCCGCAGTATGCAACAAGTCGAAGCGGATTTTTGGTCACAACATTTTTCTCCTAATGTCAAGTCACTCCAGCATTGGCATTTTAATTGCATTTTCCCTTGCTACTTGTTTGGCTTTCTTGTAGCCCGCATCGGCATGCCTTACAATTCCTATTCCCGGGTCAGTTGTTAGAACTGTTGTTAAACGCTTTTCTATCTCCTTTGTGCCGTCTGCTACGAGGCACATACCTGCATGGATGCTGTAGCCTATTCCTACGCCGCCGCCTTGATGAACCGAAACCCAAGTTGCACCACCCACAGCGTTAAGTAAAGCGTTCAGTATTGGCCAATCTGCAATAGCATCGCTGCCGTCTATCATGCCCTCAGTTTCGCGATTTGGCGAAGCCACACTTCCACAGTCCAAATGGTCACGTCCTATCCATATGGGCCCAGAAAGCTCGCCTTTGCGCACCATGTCGTTGATAATTTTTCCAAATTTGGCTCTTTCTCCAAAACCCAACCAGCAAACACGAGCGGGTAAACCTTGAAACTTCACTTTCTCCTTTGCCTTTTGTATCCAGAGGCATAATTCCTTGTTGTAGGCGAATTCTTTGAGGATGACGTTGTCCAGTTTGTAAATGTCTTCTGGAGTACCTACGAGCGATGTCCAGCGGAAGGGACCTTTTCCTTCACAGAACATGGGTCTAATGTAGCGTCGCACAAAGCCTAGATAAGAGAAGGCGTCTTTGTAGCCGGCGTCGTAGGCTTGTTGACGAAGGTTGTTGCCGTAGTCAAAGGTTACTGCGCCTTTTCGCATCATTTCAACCATGGCTTCAACGTGGACTTTCATGCTTGCCTTTGCTTTTTTAATGTATTCCTTTGGGTTTTCTTCTCTTAGCTTATCAGCTTCTTCTTTAGAAAGACCCATGGGGTAGTATCCGTTGAGAGGGTCGTGAGCAGAAGTTTGGTCTGTCAAAACGTCTGGAATTATGCCTTTTTTGACAAGTTTCGGATGTACTTCTGCAGCGTTGCCGAGGAGTCCTATGCTTTTGGGTTTTCCTTCTCTTGTGGCGTCTATTGCCATGCCGATTGCATCGTTAAGGTCGTCAGTCCACGTTTCCAAGTATTTGTGTCTAAGTCGCCTTTCTATGGCTTTCCTGTCAATCTCAACAATCAGTGCTACGCCGTCATTAATAGTCACGGCAAGAGGCTGGGCGCCGCCCATCTCGCCCAAACCCGCTGTTAAAACAAGTTTTCCACGAAGGCTTCCGCCGAAATGCTCCTTTGCAACAGCCGCTAACGTTTCGTAAGTGCCTTGTAAAATGCCTTGAGTGCCAATATAAGCCCAAGAACCCGCCGTCATTTGACCAAACATGATTAAACCCTTCTGTTCCAACTCGTAAAAGTAGTCCCAAGTTGCCCATTTCGGCACCAACATAGAATTCACGAGTAAAGCTCTTGGTGCCCACTCATGAGTTTTGAAAACCGCTACTGGCTTGCCGCTTTGGATCAGCATGGTTTCGTCTGGTTCCAGACGTTCTAGAGTTTCAACGATTTTGCCGAAGCATTCCCAGTTACGGGCGGCTTTGCCTGTGCCTCCGTAAACAATAAGCTTTTCAGGATCCTTTGCCACTTCCGGGTCGAGAACATGGTGGAGCATGCGGTAGATGCCTTCAATCTGCCAGTTTTTACAATGCAGTTCTGGTCCGGTCAAGCATTTAACAGGCTTTTCAATATTGAACAAGCCAGTTCACCTTATACCAGAATGGTACAAACACATTATAATTCTTTGCCACTATCAAATTTGTTGAGAGATAACTACCTATGGGTCAAACCAACGAGAAAAAACAATATAAGAGAGAAGAGAAAAGACGCCTCTGGCAAAGGCTAAAATTTCTATTTCACTTTTCTTCCTTTTTCTGCCACTAACTTTCCATTTTTGAACACTTTTTCGGCTAGGTTAATGCCGTAGTGATATGGGAAATATTTGTGATTTGGAGCGTCAAAAATAACTATATCTGCTTTTTTTCCTTCTTCTAAACTTCCTATGTCGTGGGCGCGATCTATGGAGTGAGCTGCGTTAATTGTTGCCGCTACAAGGGCTTCTTCTGTAGTCATCTTCATCTGGAGAATTGCAATAGTCATCATCATCTGCATAGATTCGCACATATTTGCTGCACTTAGGTCGGTTGCTAACGCAATAGGTAATCCTTTGTTTATGATTTTTCTGGCTTTTGCATATGTGCCTAAATAGCAAAAAGGAGTGGTTGGCAAGAAAACCCCGATAGTGCCTCTACTTGCTAAGGCTTCAATGTCCTCCATCGGTGTGAAGATTAGGTGGTCCGCAGAGACAACTCCTAATTCCACACCTAGCTTTGCCCCTCCACTGTGGACAAGCCAATCAGAGTGAACCCTCAATTTCATGCCGTATTTTCTGCCTGCCTTAAGTATTCGCCTAGACTGTTCTATGTTGAAGTATCCTTTTTCGCAGAACACATCACAGTACTCAGCCAATTTTCTCCTTACAATTTCTGGAATCCACTTTTCGACTATTTCGTTTGTCAGTAGGTCAACTTTGTTTTCATATTCGAAGGGAATTCCCTGAGCCAGAAAAGTTGGAATCAAGTCGATTGGATGCGTTTTGTTGAGGTTGTTTATTATTTCCAGTTGTCTGATTTCGCCATTGAATGTCATTTCGTATCCGCTTTTCGCTTCTATTGTTGTTGTGCCATGGATTAGCATCGTGTCAAGTATTTGGGTGGTTCGTTTAAGCAGCTCTTCAGTGGTTGCCTGACCTGTTTTTTTGAGCGTCGTTGGCATACCTCCTCCCCTAGCTTTGATTTCCAAGTATGGAATACCTTTTACTGCCATAGACTCAAGTTCCTCTTCTCTAGAACCAGCGAAAATTAGGTGGACATGGGGGTCGATGAGTCCGGGTGAGACGAGTTTTCCGCTTGCATCTATAACTTCAAATCCTTTCTCAAGCTTGTCCAACACTTCTTTTGTGGCTCCAACAGATACTATTTTTCCATCCTTAACTGCAACAGCTCCATCCTCTATTGTGCCAAGATTGTTCATTTCCTCTCTAATTTGCGGTTTATTGCCTGTTCCCTTTAGAGTCACAAGTTCATCTGCGTTGATAATTACAAAATCAGCTTCTATCGCCATTATTCTTCCTCCCTTTTCCGTTGTAATCTAGACATCTAGATATTTTGTTCTTTCCCATTCATGCACGGTAACATTGAAATCTCTCCACTCTTGAGTCTTAAGTTCTAGAAACTTTTCGCAGAACGCCTTCCCTAAAGCCTCTTGTATATACTTATCTTTGGAGAACTCCCGTAAAGCATCACCCAAATTTCCAGGAAGCACCTCTATACCTCTTTTAGATTTTTCCTTTTCACTCATCTCGTAGATGTCTTCTTCCACAGGCTTCGGAGGCTCAATCTTTCTCTTAATACCATCCAACCCAGCGGATAGAATAGCAGCAAATGCAAGGTAGAAATTGCATGACCCGTCAGTAGGTCTATACTCCAGTCTAGTTCTTTTCTCTTTTCCCGGGGGAACCCTAACAAGGACTGACCGATTGTACTTAGCCCATGAAATGTAGACTGGAGCTTCCCACCCGGGTACAAGCCTTTTGTATGAATTAACCGTAGGGTTAGTTATAGCTGCCAAGGCTTTTGCATGACTCAAAATGCCAACTATGAAGTTTAAGGCTGTTTTGCTCAGACCGTAGCTTCCATTTGGGTCATAAAATAGGTTTTGACCTTTTTCATCGTTTATGAGACTAACATGAGTGTGTAGCCCCGCTCCAAATTGACCGCTAAAAGGCTTCGGCATAAAGGAAGCGATAAGTCCATTTTTGGCTGCTACTAGTTTCACGAGAAACTTGACTAAGTAGACGGTGTCAGCCATCCTTAATGCATTAGAGTAAGCTAGGTTTAGCTCATATTTTCCAGGGGGCACTTCGTGATGATGTTTTTCGATTAAAATGTCCATGTTTCTGAAGTTCTCGGTAATTTCAAGTCTTATGTCAGCACTGAGATCTGTTGGGGGAGTAGCCAAATATCCCCCTTCGTCAAGCAATTTGACGTTGCCATCTTCACCTCTTTTAAAAAGGAAATGCTCCATTTCAGCAGATGCGTAATAGTTAACAGAAGCCCCTAAGTTCTTCTTAACATTGTTCATAACTTTTTGAAGGACAAATCTGGGGTCAAGCTCAAAAGGTCTGTTCGATTCTGGCTCGTAGATGTCGCAAACTACTCTTGCAACCCTCTGAGAGAAAACATTTGGCGGCAGTACGACGAATGTCTTTACGTCTGGGATTAGCTTCAAGTCACTCCTGTCTATATCCACCATGCCGATGGATGACCCATCTACGTGTATACCTTCTTCAGCTACCTTTGAGAAGAGCTCAGAAGGTATCCAAAGAGAATGCAGGATGCCAGATATATCTGTAAACTGTAACACTATCTCTTTCACTTTTTCTTTTTGAATTAATTCTGTAACTTCTGACATGGTCATTTCGCCGTCTAATCGAGAATCACTTCTTCTTTATTATACTTTCTCAATACGTATTTTCTCGTCTATATTCGAGATTTCTTCCATACTCTTGACTTTTAGACTCGAAAAGGCTATGAAGAAAAATTTTTCCTTTACCCAGCGTTCCACCATAGTTTGCTGAGGTTATCTTTAACACTCCAGGAACTCTTGTGGCGTTTTCTATACCAACTTTTACTGCTCTGCTAACATTTTCTAGCCTCAGTCCACTTACTATAACCTCGTAAACGCACTTTACACCTTCTGGAATTTTGCTCCCTTCGATTCGACCTAGGCATGGGCAGTATGCATCATTGGTAGTGGCTATAGTGTCCTTGTAAACTTTTCCTCCGACTTTGGTTCCAGAAGCCGCAAACTTTCCAACTACGTAGGGAACCGTTTTTACACTTTCAACTGCCCGTTCAGCAGCTTCTAACGCTGCTTCACCGGATTCTGCTAAGATCAGGAACATGCCGCCAGCTACACCTTTCGTGATTCCGAATTTTCTTTCTACGTGAAACCATCCGTCCATCTTGGGTATCTTGTAGACTTTCCTTCCGAATGCATTGGTTTCCTCTTCGAATCCATCTCCAAAGGTTTGTATAATTGTGCCTTTGATGTTCACGGATTCTTCAGCCATTTCTTTTGGTAAAACATCGAAGACATTAGTTTTAGGGTATGGTATGATTCCCTTTCTTATTCTAACTATGAGCCACTGTCTCAGCTGCTCCAATTTTCTGTCAATAACTTGAATTATGAAGCCGGGTCTTCCATCTGGAGTGTCCTTAGGTGTAGCTTCAGCTTCTATTGAGGCTTCTGAAGGGGGAATAGTAGCTGATCTGCCGAGTCCTTTAGCTTCTAATGCTGATTCTAAAGCCCATTTTCTGTTTACAGATGTTACGAGTATCCTAGCTATACGTACCGTAAAGGTTTCACAGAAAGTGTCTTCAACTGAAACGCCGTTAACCTTGAAATTCGCCATCGTCTTCCAATCCTTTTAGATTTTTAACGGTGTCTTCCTTAAAGTATTTTTAGGGAAGCAAGGTTGGGTGTTTATGCGTGTGTAGAACTGAAGTTGTCATATGTATAGTCAAGAAGGTGAGCGTTTGCTGTCTTTTTTTAATTTGGCTTAAAATGGTTTCCACGGTCTTTAGTTTTTAGATAAAACGATAGGAGCATACAAAAATTATAAATATGAAGTGTGTTCAACCACACCTATGTTTTAGAGGGTAATGAGATGAAGAAAACTGCTCTAATAATGCTAAGTATCCTAGTGCTCGTAACGCTATCTGCATTCTATATCAAGCCTTCACAAGCATACATCCAAGCGGTGGGGTGGACAAACCCAACATATAGGGGCAATGACGATTTCTATCATCAAAATGTCGTCGCTTACCAAGAAGGAACATATTGGGATCTCTCTGTGATGTTATTAAATGACTGGGGGCCTCCGCCTGACAAGACTCAAATTAACATTTCAACCATCATAGTACACTTTGGCTGGGGCAAAAACTACACACACAGGTTTGCCACCCCAGAGGCAATTGTCTATGGAGAAACAAAGGTTTTCACTGTTAGCAACATGACACCTTCGACGAGTGAGATTCCCGATATTTGGACTTATGGCTACAGGCTGTACGTGGAGATAGTCAACGCTACCAGCGGGCCTACAGAAGTCGTTACTACATGGAGTCCGTGGGAGAGTTGGGATAACAATTTCGCGATATATTCAGCAGGCCATCTTGAGACACAACAACTTCGCGATAAACTGGAAATGATGTTCATGGGCGGTCCGACTATGATTCCCTTATTTAATGTCTCCAAAGCAATGGTTCTGTTTATAGAAGCCTATTTCGAATTTCAACTAGGAGATCAAGCCCATAGCCTTGGAGATTTCTATGCGGCTAATATACACTATGGAAATGCAAGTGACCTTGTTGATGAAGCGCTTAATGTCTACGAACAAAGAGGTACGGCGATGGAGGATGCAGCGCTCAACTACAAAGAAGCCCTTGCGAATGCTACGAAAACAGAAGCAGACGCCAACCTTATATCAGCCAACGCTGCCTTGGTAAACTCTTACGCTTGGATGTTCTTCGGCATCGGCTGGGTACTCATAGGCATCGGAGTAATAATATACGGGGCAAAGAAACCAAAGCCTCCTCAATAACGAACATATTCCCCTTCTTTTTTTATCTTCTAGAAGTTTAGATAAAACTGTAAAACATTTAAATCCACTTGTTTATCCCTATTTTTCTAGCTCGGAGAGAACTGTGAAATTGCAACAAAGTGAAAAATTTGAGATTCCCTCATGGGAACAGATTTATACGCTGCTTTTGCATTTAGCCCGAAAGATCCAAAATGACAATTTCAATCCCGACATAATTGTTGGAGTTTCACGGGGTGGTTGGACCCCTGCAAGAGTTCTGTCAGATTTATTGGAAAATCCAGAAATCGCTAATGTCAAGGCAGAATTTTATCTAGGCGTCGCAGAAACGAAAAAGAAACCAGTAATAACTCAATCAGTTTCAGTTAACGTTAAAGAAAAAAAGGTGCTTGTCGTCGATGATGTTTCTGACACTGGCAAAAGTCTGCGTCTAGTCAAAACTCATTTGCATGAGCAAGGCGCCAGAGTCGTCAAAATGGTAACGCTCTATTACAAGCCGTGGAGTGTTACAATACCCGACTTTTATGAGAAAACAACTCGCAATTGGATAATTTTTCCGTGGGAAAGAAAAGAAGCCCTAAGAAAGGTTATCGAAAAATTCCAGCAAAATGGAAGATCAGCTGACGAAGCGAAGCAGACATTAATAAAATATGGTTTCGACCCAGAACTGGCGGAGCGTTTCGGCAGAGAGATGTCTGAGGTTTCTGAATGATAAAACAAATTGAAGACTTTAGCAAGCATATTGGCATAGTTGGATTTAGAGATGTCCAAATAAGCGATGTTGACCATCTTCTTTCTCTAGTTCGACAAAAGTTAGGCGATGTGACTGTACAATTTTTTGACGCTCAACTGGTCGCGGGATGGCAGCATCTTTATTTTGCTACGCTTAACTCTTTGAAAGCCTTTAAAAATAGAACAAACATTTCAAAGAACCTGGCCGTCGAATGTCTTCTCTACGCTTCTGCTCAGAGACAGATTAGAGTTGCTTTGAACCTCATGGGGATAAAACAGAATTCGTCACAAATTGCTGTGTTGGTGGTGGCAGATGAGGAAAATGTTGCTGAAAAGTCCCTTACAGAGGTCTCCAAGTTAATTCTTGGCAAACGTGATGATGGCGTTCTTGACTTGTCAGTTGAAAAAATGGCATATATTAGACGGCTTTTCGATATATCTGATACTGAGTTGGCAGCGAAATTAGAGGAAGACGGAGAAAAGAAGGCTCTTTCCGACCTAGTAATTGAACATGTTGCCCTTTTAGTGACTCGACGTTAGCTCTCGAATTTCTCTTTCATTATCGAGATTATGTCAGATGGTTTAAGAACTGATACTCCAGTGAATCCGCCTACAACTTCGACTAGGACAATTTTGTTTGGATTGATCAAGTCTACTTTGCGGTCGATATTTGCTGCAGCAGCTTCAATAATATCCTTGCTGGACATGTGGGTGAAACGTTTCTCGACGGTTACACGGAAAGTTTCATTTTCTTTAATTTGTGCTGCAAGTTGCGTAACGACGCGTTCAATTTCGCCTACGTCGGTTTGTGTTACTTTTTGAATAGGAATTATGCGAAGAGTGTAACGGAACTCGTAGGGCCGCTCTTTCAGTATATTACGGAGTTTTTCTATGGCTTCTAGAGGTTGGAGGGATGTTTTCGCCGCTATCAAACCTGAAACCCCTGTTTTGTCAACTTTTGCCGCACTGTCCCCGGTTTCGCCCAGCAAATACCAAATTTCCGAGCAAACGTCAGCCTCATTTCCACGAGTCGTCGTTACGAGGAGATTGAAATCTCGAAGCATAGCTCACTATTTATCTTTTTGGTTTAAAAGAAGTTTCTCTTTTTGCGTGCCAAATTATTATGTTCGTTTTTTATGATTCTGCAAAAATACGACGGCCACAAAGAAACATAGACCTAGAATGAAAAATGAAATTAGAAAAATAATTTGGATACGTTGGATAGTCTTAGCTATAAAGCCTAATGTTAGTATCTTGTTCTACTACGTGTGCCTCTTCTCTTTGACCAACATTCCCTGCAGTAGACTGGTCTGCTGGGATCAGGCTTGAATGGGACCTCACATTCCTTACCACAATCAGCGCAGACTGCCTTGTGCATCTCTCTGGGTTCTCTTCCGTATGACATATAGACTGCACCTCCTATTCATTGAGGCAGAACTAGTTCTCTTTTTTGAAATCTAATTCTTGCGCATTTACTCAGTTGATAAATTGCTTTATAAACTTATGCGCGCGCTACGAAATACCAGAAAAACAAAAACATTCTGCACATAAAGCAGACATTGGACGCAATAAGCACGTTGCTCTACATTCGATTGGTGGATTTTGAAACCGACAGTTATCACGCGTAGGTAGCCAATACACTGAAAGAAAAATGCGACTTAATAAAGGCAAAGTTTGAACGTGTTATTGCAAACCCTAGTAGTATGATGTATTTTACGAAACGCGAGTGACTATGCGGAAATTGTGAAACATAGGCGGAAACATTTAAAACAATTAGGTGGCAATTGAATAGAAGGTTGCGAGTGGAAAACTGATGAGTGCTGAAAAAGAGGATCCAATTAAGCTTCACAAACAGGGCAACATTTTGTACGCAACGGAAAAATATGAGGAGGCAGCAGAAAAGTTTCTTCAATCCTCGGAGCTCTACGAAAAGAAAGGCGATTTTTTCGATGCTTCGAACATGATGTTCAAAGCCAGCGAATGCAGCTTCATGCTGAAAGAGTACAAAACCGCTCTTAAACGCTTCAACAAGTCTGCGGAAGTGGCTTTTAAAAAAGGATTCGACCGCTTCGGTGTCAGTGCCTTAGAATACGCCCTCGACTGCTACAAAGCGTTGAAAAAAGAGAAAAGCAAAGAAGCTGTAGAGTTACAGAAGAAAATAAAGGAAGTCAAAGACAAACTTGCATTACAACTGTTCTAGAAACTACTCTTCTAAACTAGGAATGCTTATGTTTCGTTAAACCATCTTTTCTTTGAAAGCGATTTGTATGCCAACTTTGTTCCGAAGTTTAGCAGAGCTTTGCGAAAAATTAGAGTCAACAACAAAACGTAAAGTTATGGTCCGCTGGGTTTCCTCATTTTTTCTAAAACTCGAGATCGAAGAGATTGAGCCAGCAATTTCAATGCTGATGGGCAGAGTCTTTCCAAGATGGGATCAACGTGTTTTGGAGGTTAGCTGGGCAACCCTTAACACGACAATCCGAAGAATAACTAATATTGATGATGACACGTTTTCCCGAGCTTTTAGTATGACTGGCGATGTAGGTGACGCAACTAAAATCGTATTTGAAGAAGGCAAAATTAGGAAGCAAGCTACACTTTTTCAAAAACAACTGACAATACTTGAAGTGCAACGTACTTTTGAAACCATCGCAGAAACAACGGGAATAGGTTCAAGAGGAAAAAAAGAAAGACTGCTTAAAACGTTACTAGGCTCCGCGACTTCTCTAGAGGCTAAATACATCGTGAAGGTGCTAATTGGCGAAATGCGAACGGGCTTCCACGAAGGATTAATGGAGCTTGCAGTAGCACAAGCCTTCAATGCTTCTCCTGATCTTATTCAAACCGCGGCTATGTTCACAGGCGACATAGGCGAAGTTGCCACTATCGCAAAAATTAAGGGAAGAGATGGCTTGGTGAAACTAAGACTCAAAGTTTGCAGACCAATAAAACCTATGTTGGCACAGACAGCTGCAACTGTTGCTGAAGCTTTAGAGGAGCATAGCGGGCAAACAGCTTTAGAATACAAGTTGGATGGAGCTCGCATTCAGATTCACAAGTTAAAAGATGTTGTGAAAATTTTTAGTCGCCGATTAACAGACGTAACAGAAAGCTTCCCAGAAATCGTTGAACTCGTCCAGAATGAAGTTAAGGCTGACGAAACTGTTTTAGAAGGTGAAGTCATTGCTGTGGGTAAGAATGGAAACCCTATGCTTTTTCAGCACCTTATGCGCCGTTTCAGAAGAATTCGCCAGATTGAACATGCAGCGGAAGAAGTTCCAGTTCAGCTTTATCTGTTCGACGCGCTGTATGTCAATGGCCAAAGTTTCATTAACGAATCTTATACAAGCCGAAGGAAAAAACTAGCTGAGGTTGCAGGGGCAATTCCATTAACAAAGCAAATTATCGCTCAAGATATTGGTGTGGCTGAAGAGTTTTTGAGAGGAGCCATTGAAGCGGGACATGAGGGTTTAATGGCGAAGAAACTTGACAGCTTATATACACCAGGGGTTCGTGGCAAAAGATGGTTTAAAATAAAAAGGGTTCTTGAACCTCTTGACTTGGTTATAGTGGCGGCAGAGTATGGATATGGACGGAGACATGGTTGGCTTTCCGACTACTACCTTGCTGCTCGAGACATGGAAACTGGCGAATTGCTCACTGTGGGGAAGACTTTTAAAGGTTTGACTGACGCAGAAATTGTTGAAATGACCCGGCGACTGAAACAGTTGGCTGTCAAAAAGGAGGGCTATAGAGTGATAGTTGTGCCAAAAATTGTGGTCGAGGTTGCTTACAACGAAATTCAAAAAAGCCCGAAATATGAATGCGGCATGGCTCTTCGTTTCGCTAGGATCACCAGAATTCGTGATGACAAAAGCCTTGAAGAGGTAGATACTATACAAAAAGTTAGAGAAATTTACGAGAGGCAATTCGAGAAAAAGGCTAGATACTCAAAATCCTGAGGTTTTACTCAACTTTTTACTTTCGCTTATGGAACATCTGTTTTCCATGTATTTCACCGACATAATTGAACCCTTCTTCGATAAGTTTCTTAGCTTTTTTCCATTTATCCATTCAAGCGAGTAGGCTATCAGGAATAGAAAATTAGCACGTGTATGAAGTTATTGTTTTCGATTAGTTTGCCTGGGGAAATATTAGCACGCATACCTGCATGCAATGGGCAAGTTGAAGCTGCAGAGGAGGCTGTCTATCATGCTTAAGCGAGTTGTCGATAAAGTTGTAGACGGAGTATTTTAAGTGAATCTGTTAACATATGTCGTACGATTACCTGTATTGGTATTCTCTGCATATACAATATGTTCTCCTATAGACATGCATCTATAAATGGCATATTATCTCTTACGATATAAACATTATTCCCAGTTTTTGAGTATTCACAAAAGTTTTGGAAAAAAAGAGGGGGTGTTAGTCTTGTTGGTTTTGGCTATGTATTTTATGGGGGTGGTATTGCCCATTTTTGTCCGTATTTGTCTGTGATGCTTACTATGTCGTAGATGCCTATGTGTGCAAGGTCGGTTTTGTCTAGGTCTGCGCCTGGGAAGTAGCCAGGGTCATATATGTCGTCGCCGCTGTGGCCGTAGCTTCCTGTGGCTTTTATCACGTCGTAGATGTTGATTTGGAAGTAGCCGCCGGTGCGTCCAGGAATCTCCCATCCGGGTTGTCCTCCTGGAGTGTCCCACCACCAGCGCCAGTCAGTCTCACCTAGAGGTGGAGTTTCCATCCAGTAGTGTGGGTTTTTGTTCAGCGTAGCATATCCACCTACGCCTGGCACTATGTCTGTGCAGTAAAACGGTCCGAAGCTGTACCACGTGTCTGTCCATGGTAGGCCTGCAAGGTAGTAGCCGTGGGGATCAAGGTCGTTTGTGTAGTAGTTGATTGTGTAAGTTCCAGCTGGCAGGTTGCTTTGAAGCCATATCCAGTTGTGCTCGAGGTCTTCGTAGCCGCCGAAGATGACGTAGTCAACTGGCACATCGTCAGAAGTCACCTGTACTATGTTTTCTGTTGTCAGCTTGAATTGAGTCCCAGAGCTACAGTTTGTACCATCACTCGTGAAACTCGCAGAGCTTGTAGTGCAGAGCGTATCGATTAGCTCATCCCTAGCAAGTGTTGGGTATTGCGGTCTGTAACAGAACCAGTAGCTTGCATCGTCGAAGTAGTACTTAATCGTGTAGTCATCGATTATTTCGCTGTGGTGCAGGTCTTCGTAGCTTGGAAAGTTCCAAGCGTCATGGAAGCAGTAAGTGTACCACGCAGAAAACTCCAAGTCATGCGCGGTTGCGTATCGTATGAAGTTGCCTGTTACTGGCTCCACTATTCCACAGTCTTTCCTCAGATAATACGTGACTGTGGATTTCTCAGCAGGCTCCTTTGGACCTGGATCCGGATCGACCCACGTTCCAACCTCCCAGTCTTCAACCGCCCAAGGCTGGTCTACCGTGAGGTCGTATGGGTTAACGTTTAGTAACTTATCGAACACTCTGTCTAGCACTGTGTAGTCGTAAGTCCACACAGAGTACAACGGGTTAAGCGCCTTAGGTCCGTTTACTGTTCCCATTCTAATTGGGCCGCCAGCACTTTGATAAGCATGTAGAAATTGGTACGGGTTGTCTAATCCGTAGCCAAACATGTTGACGACTCCCGGCATGGTCTTGCGCCAGGCGACGTAGCTTTTGCTGGACCATAGGGGGATGTTGACACACAATTCAGCCCAGCCGTATCCTCCTGCCTTTAGGGTAGCAGCTTGGGCTGCGGCGATGCTGGGTGTGAAGTATACAGCGCGAACATATTCGTCAAGCATGGGATAGTTTGGGAGGTTTGACGAGTTCATGCCTGTTACGTAGTTAGAATCATATGGGCAGGGCCAGCAAGGACTGTGGTATCCGAAGTAAAGGAACGTTGGGTATGTTCCTATGTTCCAGCCGCCTGTGTAAATGTGGTAGTTTCGGTCTCCCATAACAGGCGGATAACAAAAGTCTGAAACACCCACCATTTTGATGTACGGGATGTCCAAGATGTCTAACTGGCTTGCAAGGTATTGGCCGGCGTCATATCTCTTGTCTTCAGTTCTTATGTAGAAGATGAGCGAGTCCATGTTTGGTCCGCCTTCCCTGCCTGGCCACCCAACAGGATAGTTTCTAGTGCCATCAGGTTCAGTGTCGGCGAATCCTGCTGCTTCAAGTAGCTCGTTAGCTTTTGTCATGTTGTACTTCCACGGGTAGTTCGCTTGGAGGAGGCATGAGTTCCACCAGCTGATGCAGTTCAGTGAAACTGGAACGTTAAGTATTCCTCCAGCGCCCAGCAAGACTTCATCCACGATATACTGCTTGTCCACTGCACACGTTAGAGCCTGCCTGAACTGCTTAAGGTTAAGAGGGTTCCTCACGCCAGGATAGGTATCAGATACGGTGTAGTTGTTGTTCAAGTCAAACTCTATCATTACGTTCTCGTGATAAGCTGCGATGCAGAGGTTGGGATCGGCTTCAGCGTCTAGTTTTTGCTCATAAGTCAGCGGCGACTGTAAAAAGTCGATGTCGTTAGCTTTTAGCGCA
>JAOUKM010000028.1 GCA_029882535.1 Candidatus Bathyarchaeota archaeon | reverse complement strand
CAGAGAGCGAACGGGTTACGATGGCTCATGGTGCAGGTGGCGCTGTGATGGCTAAGTTGATTGAAAGGTTTGTTTTGCCTTATCTTGGTGGTTTTAAGGGGGCTGAGGTTGGTTTGGAGGTGTTAGATGACGCGGCTGTTGTGGATGGTGTGGTGTTTAAGAGTGATTCGCATGCCGTTCGTCCGATTTTCTTTCCGGGTGGGGATATTGGGCGGTTGGCAGTGGCCGGGACAGTGAATGACTTGGCTGTTTTAGGGGCTGAGCCTGTGGCTTTGGCTTGTGGATTTGTGCTTGAGGAAGGGTTAGCTTTTGGTGATTTGGAGCGGGTTTTGGCGAGTATGAAGGTGGCTTGTGAGGAGGCGGAGGTTTTTGTGGTGACTGGGGATACGAAGGTGGTGGAGAAAGGCAGCCTTGGAGGGTTGGTGGTTAATATGAGTGGGATTGGCAGGCGTAGTAAAGCCTTAGACCATAATTTGGCTGTTGTTAGGAAGTATAGAAGCGGCTTTAGTGCTCGTTGGGTTTTAGATGGAAATTTGCGGGCGAGTGACCGGGTTATTTTGTCGGGGACGATTGGGGATCATGGGTTGGCCGTCTTGTCGGCGCAGGAGGGGTTTGCTTTTGGTAGTGGGATTGTATCGGATGTTAAGCCTTTGAACCGTGTGATTGAGCGGGCCTTAGAGGTTGGGGGGGTGGTGTCTATGAAGGATCCGACTCGAGGTGGGTTGGCGAATGCTTTGAATGAGTGGTGTGAGAAGGCGAGTGTGGGGATTTTGGTGCATGAGGATAAAATACCGATTAGGGAGGATGTGCGGGTGGCGTGTGAGATGTTAGGAATTGACCCGTTAGAGGTTGGGAATGAGGGGAAGGTGATTGTTGGGGTGGTGGAGGAGATGGCTGAAGAAGTTTTAGAAGCTCTAAGAGGCACTAAAGAAGGGAAAGATGCGGAGATTATTGGAGAGGCTACTGATGAGTTTGATTTGGTAGCGATGGAGACAGTGGTTAGAGGTAAGCGAATTTTGCCGATGCCAGTTGGTGATCCGGTGCCGAGAATATGCTGATGTTGACTGATTTTGGAAGTTTCTTCTGCAAGTCATAAAAACTGAAGCAAAGGACATAGCTCATTATCGAAAGGAAGGCAAAGAAAGATGAGGAAAAGCTAATATGCGCCTTGCTTTTCGGAGAGGCAAAGACAAGAAAGAAAGTTGAACACCTTGCTGAGTCCTACCGGAATTGTCCTTACATAAATCTGATAGCAATTAAGGAGAACCAGCTTTTTGCCACTTACTTTCTTCCAGAAAGACAAAGATGGTGGATTGAGTCCATAGAGAAAAATCCATTGAACACAATTGGACTGGAAAAAGCAAGAGTTACAATCGTAGACAACATTTACTATCCTAGAGAGTTGAGGATGCAGCTTCCAAAGAACCCGCAAGATGTTTCACCATGTGAATCGAATTGTGAAACCTGCCCATATTATGGAAAGTGCACTGGCTGCCCAGCTACAATATTCCACAGAAGAAAAGGAAAGAGCAAAGAATACTGACAAGAGCAGTGGCAGAGAGTTAGCTGTGTGGTGTTGATGGGTGTGAGGTTTGTTGTTGGCTGTTGTTTGGAAGAGTTTAAGAGGTATTATAGAAGATTAGCCTTGGATGTGGAGTGGCGAGGGACGTTTGGGTCTACGGAGGAGCTTGGTTATATGTGTGTATGAAAGAGAGGGCTCTCTGAGAATCCTTCTTTGCTTATTGTCTGGAGGGAGAAAGGTGAGTTTGCTGTCATGCGATTCGGCACGAGTCAAGTACTAAAAAGTTGAACGGTGAACGGTTCATTTCATAGAATTGATCTTCATTAAGAAAACAACGTTTTTCTTGCCGTGGTGAACCCCTTTCACATTGTATCGCTACAGCTTCTCCATCTTCACTTATCTACACGTACTTGCCAAAGTGCCCCGCTTCTGGATGAAACTTCTTATCTGATGAAATCTTCACTTTATCTCCAATTTTAATTTTCACTTTTAGTATATTCTCCTAGGCATGTGTGATTGGTTTCTAAACAGCGATAATGTAAGCGAGCTAAAGACTATTGTTTTACTTTTACGAACTTCTTTTTCTTTGTCGATAGATGCTAGTGTATATCTTGTAGATTTCCACCAATCCCTTGTTTTTCAGGGTGGTAATTGCTCCTGCAATTCGCCTGTTGGGCAGGTTCTTGGTCTGAATCTCTCCAACCTCTTTAATGAATTAATAAGTTTTCCGTTCTATTCCACTTAATCTTTCAATTTCATCTTTCATACTTGTACCTTGTGTTGTTTCTTATTGTAATTGAGCGCGCAAAAAGATTTCAGGAAGCTATTATTTTCTCTTTGGCGAGCACTCGTCGGAATGTTTTATTGCATTTGGGGCATTTATAGTGACCTATAGTGAGCTGTAGTCTTTCACCAGTCTTACTGGGTCTTCCAGCCATTTTCCAAGTCTTGATAGGAATCGTTTCGATTCCGCATCTAGGACATGTTGCTTTCTCTGAATTGTTAAATGAATTCAACAGCTCTCTCCTAAGATCTTCTCCGGTCTTGTCAATTTTTCGGATAGCCTCTGCAAGTTCCATGTCCTTAAAAATGCCACTTATCCACTTGGCGAAGTCTCCTCTTTTTTGATGAAATTCAAGTGAAGCAACTGGAACTTTACTCATTTTCTTCCTCAAATCTTGTAGGTTTAAAGCTACTTCGTGGAGCGGTTTACCGACATCCTCGTAGAAATAGAATCCCCATTCGCTGGAAATCTCCTTCTTAGCTGGTTCAGGAGGAACATTACACTTAGGAAATCTGCCATGCTTTTGCCTGTACTCGTCTAAAAGTACCTTCACTCTATCTTTTTGTTTTGAAGTAAACTCTCTTTTATAATATTTGGTTTCGCGTTTGCGAGGGTCATCAGAAAAATTTGTCTTCAAATAATGAGTAAATTCTTCTTGAAGATTGACAGTTTCTCCGATGTAGATAAGAATTTTGTCTCCATTATAGAATGCATAAACTCCAGGTCCTTTTGGAATGTTTTTCGCCTTATCGCCCCAATAGTATATTTCCCCTGAGATTGACATATTTTCACCTCAAATGGTTAAACATAATTTGCACACGTCATAAGCTCGATTTCTTCCTCAGACATTATTCATAACACCATTACTTTGATTGATTTTTCTTATTATTCATTAAGTTATGCAGCCTTAGAAGCCGTAAAAGGTCATTTTGCAGAAATCTTGTCCAACCGCGTTCAAAGTGGAATGAGGCGTTATCACTGATTAGCCTGATCTTGCATGGGTACTGTCCATTCAAATGGCCCTTACAATCAGACTCTTTCTCCGGAATCTTACCACAATTGGCTTTGCATAGACCATCTATAAGATCCTGTATCTTAAGGTAGAGTCTCTGCGGTTCAAGTGAGGGCATGAAACTCTCTGATATCATCTGGATGTTTTCTCGTTTCATCTCTTTCTTTGCTGCTTCCGTAAACCTCTTGCTGATGAGAACTCCTTTATCATAGTCCTTAAGCTTCATGATCTCAGACATCTCCTTAACAGCGTCTATACCAACAACGCCAGATCTTGATTCTGGCGCGGTTATAATGCGCAACAATATCTTGTCATCCGATTTGGCGTCTGAAGCAGTAAAGTCTATCCCTTTATCCCATTTTTGTTTTTCTTCATATTCGTAATCTCTGATCGTCATGACTAGTTCTGCCTTATCTTCGATACTCATTTAAAACTTACGCCTCCACACTGTTTTCTACTCCATCCTCACCATCTTAAATGGAAGACAAGGCTATCTTCGCATCAAAAGCCATTAGATCTTTGAGGATTTAAAACTTAATCTTGTCATCCATTCTTGTTAATATGATTCTCATAATAATTAATATACCCTTCCGTGAACACTTAGAAACTAGTTGGTCAAAGCTCTCTCGAACTCAAACATACTCTAATTCCTACTAGGTTCTCAGTAAGAATCTCTTGAGCTTTAGACAGTTCTTTCCACATTTCATCTAGAACTATCTCCCAATTGTCTTCATATCAATTGAGAAGTATATAATGGAAAAGGATACTGGAACTGATACTTCTAGGTTATTTGAAGCCAAATAAAATCTAGTATAAGCTAGCCTCAACATACAAAACCGCTGTCTATCTCCACAAGTCTGGGATTTTCGCTGCTTTAACCAACTTCCACTTCCCTAGAAAATCCTTCCGGTAAAAATGATACAACCCACACCGCGTACACTGCAAAACCCGCCTCCCCTTCTTCAAATCCAAACTATACAATTCCAAAACCTCACCACAATCAATACACACCCCCCGATGCCTCCGCTGCTCCCCCTCACCAAAAACCCCACCACCCATAAATACACCAATCTAACAATTGCCACCTACACCATATAAACACTACCACACACCCGAAACCTATTAGGAACCAAATAGAACAGTCTACCCATCACGCTAAACACACACAAAACTCCAATAACAACCTTTAATACAAAACATAACTTCCTCATCTTCAAGAGCGAAAACAAATGTACAAGTTCATTCTCTACTATGAGCAAAAAACCCCATACCAAAACAGAATAAACCCAATCATCCAAACTTTGGAAAGGATACAAAAGAAGTGGGAAATCGACTTCAGCATTATAGAGACAGAAACACTGCAGCAAGCACAAGTTGAACAAGTTAAAAACGGCATACGCAGCATCACCCCTCAGATTAGAGGAAAAATAGTAAGCGCCAAAAACAAGATCCTACCCTTATCAAAAACCAAGAACCTAAACACAACAAACACACCGATCCTCATACTATACCACAACAAAAGACCAATCAACGTTTATCCTCACATGTTAGGAACAACATACTTCGAAATAGAACTACAACTCAAAAACATTTCAGAAATTGGCCCACAAGCCCACATGGTTGCAAAGGGTCTCCTAGAAGAACCTATACAAAAAATACTCGCCGACGATCCGTCAATTCTAGAAAAGAGAATGCAATTCAAAGATGCGAACAAAGATGTCGGCTTCGGCGTGGTAGATGTGCTTCTCCAAGATGCATGCGGTAGAATAGTGGTCGTGGAGATAGAAACAAAAGCAACCGAAACAGCTGTGGCGCAAGTATCTAGACTTGCCGCAGGCTATGCGTCACAAAACAAACTTTCCCTAGACAGTGTGCGTAAAGTAATTTTGTGTCAACACTTCGACGAGAAAACTATAAAGTCATGCCAAGGAGCTAACGTTGAACTCTACCAATTAACCACAGAGAAAACTTGTTAAACTCACACTCTCTAATGAAAAGATAGGAAAAAAGTGAAAGCCCATCCCTCATTGATTAGTACAACTTCTATAAACAGAAAGTGGAAACATAATGTGGTGAATATGTGAAATGAACATTGAAGCAGCTTTAAACTTCATTCAAGAACACGGAAACACAATCGACAGATACCGCATCAACTATTTGTTAAATGAAAGGCATAACGATGAAATTCCCTTAAAAAATCTAAGAAGCATACAGAACAAAGACGGCGGTTTCCCCTACAACCTTGAAAAAGACAAACACAGCAGCGTAAGCGAAACATGTTCCACACTAAATCTCATCAGAGAGCTTGACTTGAAAGAGTCTAATGTCTGCAAAAAAGCTATACAGTTCCTCTTCAAAACCCAGCAACAAAACGGAAGTTGGGACGAAAACCTAAGAATAGCAGAGTACAAGCCTCCACCATGGGACACACCTGCAAAGCCAGAGACTAGAACATGGCTAACTGCAGAAGTAGCAAACAAGCTAATCCAGCTAGGCTACCACAACTCGGAATATGTTAGGAAAGCAGCGAAGTTTCTTATGCAAAACAGAGACAAAAATGGAAAGGTAGCGGGTTACCGAATCGCCACGTGGATAACCATCTCAGTGTTTGCCCAACTTGAAGGCATTGAAAACGAAATAGTGCAGAAATCCATGAAGCTTGTTGAAGAATGGTTGCAGGAAGAAGAAATAGACGCCTCGTTCCTAAACTGGTACTTAGAATGTCTTCATGACGCGAAAATACCGCGAAATCATCCGCTAGTTCAGATTTGTCTTGAAAAACTGGTTAAGCTGCAACAAAAAAATGGAAGCTGGACAAGTGTGGATGGTGAAAGATACATTGTGCCTACTACAATAACTGCGCTGAAACTATTGCGAGACTTCGATGTTTGGACAGCACAAGGAAAGTGAACGAAGATGGTTAGCACGAAAGAAATTATGGACGTAGCCCTAAAACTTGTAGACTTCGAATCGGTGCCAGCAGACAGCGCCATATACGTTGAAGGAAAAAACATCAAAAAGGTTCTGTTTGGAATTGACGCAGATGTTCCAGAGCTTTTGCTTGCAAAACAGCTAGGCTACGATGCTGTAATCTCTCATCATCCTAAAGGCGGATCAGCTGTCATCAATTTCTATCAAGTTTTCAGCCGACACGTTCAACAGATGATAGACGCTGGCGTCCCAAAGCATGAGGCTGAGGAGGCAGTTCGCAAAAAGATGAAGGCTTTGGAAGTAGAGATGCACACCAAAAACTACAGCCACGCAGTGGATATGGCTCGGCTTCTTAGAATGCCTTACATGAACATTCACACGCCTTTAGACGAGCTGGGAAGAAGAATGATGGCTCAGAAAATCAAACAAGAAACTGGGAAAGACGCCACAGTAAGGGACGTTGTTTCAGCGCTTAAGAAATTGCCAGAATTCAAGAACGCAACAACAGACATCGAGATACGTCTAGGAGACGCTGCAAATCTCGCTGGAAAAACTAGGGTATCCCACGGCGCTGGAACAAATGGAGGCTACGAAATCGCGAAAACATACTTTAAACATCGAATAAACACGCTAATCTATATCCACATAAGCTCCGCAGACCTTGAAAAACTAAAGGCTGACGATGCAGGGAACTTAATAATCACTGGACATATCGCAAGCGACTCTGTAGGAATAAACCCATTAATTAAAGAGCTGGAAAACAGAGACATTCTTGTGACTAGATTGGGAATAGTTCCTCCTTGAAAGAGGAGGTTAAATAAACGAAACTGTTTAGGCGACATCGATGAAGCTGGTTTGTTTCTCAGACTCAACAAAATCCTACGGAGTTTTAGAAGAAGATCAAGTAATCTGCTTGTCTACTTTGGCAAAGGCGTTGGAACAACCTTATCCGCACAGCCTCGAGGCTTTAATCTCTCAAAGCATAAAAGAAACAAGCATCGAACAGTTGATTCAAAACGCAACAAAAACAACTCTTGAACAAGCAGTATTCCCCCTTAGCAAAGTGAAAATATTAGCGCCAATCGCGACGCCTCCGAAAATTATCTGTCTAGGTCTAAACTACAAAAACCACGCTGCAGAACAAGAAAAAGCCCCGCCTGACGAACCAGTAATTTTCATGAAACCCCACACAACCATAATAGGTCCAAACGAAAACATTGTTAAGCCCCATTTCGTGAAACAGCTTGACTATGAGGCAGAACTAGCAATCGTAATGGGCAAAAAGGCTAAAAACGTCTCAGCCAATGATGCTAAGTCATATATTTTTGGGTACACAATTCTCAACGATGTTTCCGCACGGGATATACAGTTCAAAGATAAACAATGGACTAGAGGAAAAAGTTTTGACACCTTTGCACCTACTGGTCCTTGCATCACTACTACCAACCAAATAACTGACCCGACCAATTTACGGATTTGCACATGGGTAAACAAGGAATTACGACAAGATTCTAATACCAGCAACATGGCGCTCAATGTTTTGGAAATTGTGCATCATCTCAGCCGTGTTATGACGTTGGAACCATGCGACATCATTGCCACAGGTACTCCTGCTGGAGTAGGGTTCGCTATGAAGCCTAAGTCCAAGTTTCTCCAAAAAGACGATGTTGTAGAGATAGAAGTAGAGGGCATAGGTGTTTTGCGGAATAGGGTGGTTGAAGATAAAGCCACACTTTAGCTGGGTTTATGGATAAGTTTAAGACTTTCACAACACATTAGTCAATTAATTCAGTTGAGGAGAACTCTGTGGTATCCCAGCTAACACAGGAAGAAGGCGAGTTTCTAGTTAAACTTGCCCGAAAAGCTGTAGAGGAATATTTAAAAACGGGCAAAGTAATCAACGCGCCAAAAGATACCTCTGCCAAGCTGATGCAACGCTGCGGAGTTTTCATCACCATTAACCGCCTTGAAAACAGCAAGAAAAAACTAAGAGGATGCATAGGCTACCCCTATCCAACCACTATACTAGCGCAAGCAGTCATAGAATGTACAATAAGTTCAGCAGCTCAAGACCCACGTTTCCCTCCTCTTTCCCCAGACGAACTTGACCACGTTGTTTTTGAAGTCAGTGTCCTCACACCCCCAGAACTTGTAGAGGTAGAAAATCCGAAACATCTTTCGTCAAGGATTAAGGTGGGCGAGGACGGTCTCATCGTAGAAAGAGGACTCTATAAAGGTCTTCTATTGCCCCAAGTGCCTGTTGAATACAACTGGGATGCAGAAGAATTCCTCTGTCAATGCTGCATAAAAGCCAGTTTACCCCCAGATAGCTGGCTAACAAAGATGACAAAAATCTATAAATTTCAAGCAATAGTTTTTGCGGAAGAAAGCCCAAGAGAAAAAATAAAACGAAAAAAACTTGGCGGAAAATAAATCCATGCGAGTTCAATTTGCCCCAAGCGGTGTCGGACTCGGCCATGCAGGCCGCTGCATCCCCATAGCACGAGGACTACAAAATAGAAATGGAAACACCGAAATCTTTTTCTCAACATACTTAGACGCTGTTAGCTACGTCCGCCAAGAAGGATTCTCCACAGTTGAAGTCCCACCGATGGACTTTAAAGTTAAACCTGATGGAACGGTGGACTTTAGAAGAACAGCTGCGAATCCTGGTCCCTTCGTTGCTTCTTTCAATTTTTTGGAACAAGTGGGTAAGGAAATTGAAGTCATGGGGACTTTTAAACCAGATTTGGTTGTGTCGGATTCAAGAGCTTCACCTATTGTTGCAGCACGAATGCTGGGCATCCCGACTATTTGTATACTTAACCAGTTCCAAGTAATCATTCCGAGGGAAACACATTATTTGCGACTCGCCAAATTTGCAGACGCCATAACTCTTGCAATTCTTGGAAAAATTTGGACGACAGGGGTTAAGGTGATGATTCCAGATTTCCCACCACCCTATACAATATCTACAGATAACCTGCGTATTCCTAAAGCTTATAGAAAAAAAATTAAACTCATCGGTCCAATTCTGCCAGTTCGTCCCGACGCATTGCCAACTAAGAAAGAGTTACGTAAAAAACTTGGTTTGCAAGATGAGAAACCTGTGATTTTTGTGCCTATCAGCGGTCCTTTGAAGGAAAGAGCTTATCTTATAAGCATTCTTCAAAGAATCTTTACAAGTTTTCCAGACAACTATCAAATCGTTATGTCTCTTGGATACCCAAAATCCAATGCAGCTCCTGTTCGATATGGTAATTTTACAGTTTTCAGATGGATTCCAAACCGTTTTGAATACATGAAAGCATGCGACATTGTAATTTCCCGGGCGGGTCATGGAACCATATTGCAAACCATTTGTTATGGTAAACCTGCAATCTTAATTCCCACGCCGAGCCACACAGAACAACATAATAACGCTAAAAAAGCCATAAAACATGGTGTTGCTTTGATGATTGAACAAGAAAACCTCCACAGAGAGACGCTTTTGTCAACGATGAAAGAAATGATGGAAAACAAGCGTTTTGTCCAAAAAGCTGTGGAAATTCAGAAAGAGGTTTCTGTCGTAGACGGGTTAGAAACAGCTATCGAAACGACTTTGGAAGTAGTGGAAGGAGGTAAAGCTTGTATTTCTGCCTAGAAGGGTTTTAGAGGAAAAACTGCGTAGGTTTCTGGAAGAAGACGTTGGACAAGGCGACATAACCACTTATCTCACGATTCCTCAAAACGTAATTGTTGAAGCCGAAGTTGTTATGAAAGAAAGCGGCTTAGTGGCTGGAATAGAAGAAGCATTGGTCTTATGTGCAAGCCTAAATCTGCAAGCGAAAGCTCTAACCTCTGACGGCGCCCAAGTTAAACCTAAGAACGCTATACTGCGCATCGTCGGGGATGCCAGAACTGTTCTTTCTACGGAGCGAACGCTTCTTAACTTACTTTCTAGAATGAGTGGCATAGCAACCGCAACAAACAATTTACTAGGCAAAATTAAAGCAGCTGGTTATAAGACACGCGTTGCTTGCACCAGAAAAGTGGCGCCGGGGCTTGGTTATTTTGACAAAAAGGCTGTTTTCCTCGGCAGTGGTGATACGCATAGGTTGCATCTTGACGATTTAGTTTTGATAAAAGATAATCATATAAAAATTGTTGGCAACATTAAAAAAGCTATGCGAAGAGCTTGTGAAACTATTTCTTTTTCCAAGAAGATAGAGGTTGAAGTAGCATCTGTTGAGGATGCTTTGGAAGCAACGAAGGCTGGTGCCGCCATAATTATGCTAGACAACTTTTCCCCAGCTAAAGTAAGGAAAACTGTGTCCTTTTTAACTAAAAAAGGAGTTAGAAACAAAGTGTTGCTTGAGGCAAGCGGTGGAATAACCGAGAAGAACATTATTGAATATGCGGCGGCAGGCGTTGACGTTGTAAGCATTGGCGAAATTACTCACAGCGTAAAGGCGTTAGACATGAGCCTTGAAGTTGTCAACGTTAGAAAAGCTAAAAAATGACCCCCTTTTTGCATGTTTTGTGTGGACGTATTCTACTGGATATTCCTCAAGCTTAAAAACAAAAAAGAGTTAGCCAGCAAGGCTTTTAACTTTGCAACATATTTCTCATAGCCCATTCAACAATAGCCGAAATCAACAGAATCAAAACGCAGATTGTAATGAGTATACAAGTCCTCACTGCCTCTTTCTTGCCACGATGTCTTAACATTTGCAAAAACAAAACAACGCTTTGAGCCATGGCAACAGAATAGACGCCGAACTCTAGCCAAAAAATAGGCGTGAAGAACAATAATAGGAACGTCAGAATCGGTGGAACTCCTTGTGCAATACTAAGTATAGCAATAACCGTCCCAGTGTTAAAGAGAACAAAGCTGCCCTAAAATGGTCCAATGATGGGAACAAACATGATGAGGGTGTGAAGTAAGTTGTTTCCAAAAATGAAGCGGGGGTCATTAAATCGTTCAAATTCTTCTTCGACTTCACCTCTAATTTTCTGTGCTTCCGACATATCAATTTTGAAAACCAGCGCTCCGAGAACTGTGACAACCAAAGCAGTAATCAAAAAAATCGCAATAATTATAATTCTCGTATGCACATCAAATCGTATAGTTTGAAGCTTTTCCATAACGCCAGTCACTTAACTATCTCCCCTTAGGAACTATTCTTAGCACGCGAAATCCTCTAGCACACGGATTTAACATGTCCTTTATTTGAACTGCTTCTAAGATTCCTTTGTTGTCTTCAGCGTATCCCGCAACGTCATGTTCAGCTGCAATAAGCGACTGGAGCGTAACTCTGCCTTGAGTAAGCCTCGCATAGCATTTGGAGGGCAAACCTAGAATCTGCTCTTTGTTTTCTTTTAAGGCTTTCTCGCAAGCGTAAAGAATTGCATGAGCTCCGGTAGTCAGCTCTGCGATTCTCACAGGAATGCTCTCTTTTCCAATAGCCAACACGTCTATGCCGTAAACTCGTTTGATGTCAGTTGCCAGCTTTCTTAGTTTTGGCAGAATCTTCAAAACCCTGCTGCGAGCTTTTCCTCTAAGTTGAACTGGCGAAATCTCTTCTACTAACAGTCCACCTACAGACATATCTAAATGAACCACATCAGCTCTAACCTCTTTCAGCAATGTCTGGCAGAGTTCAAGTTCATGAATTATTAAAACATGTCCATTTTCCACTGGAGCAAAGATCGGCTCAGCTAAGAATTGGCAAGCTTCTCTGTAAGGTGGTTCTACGAGAACCGTGGCTGCCGCAACAATTTGCAAAGGCTCGAAGCGAGTGTTTAATATGGCTGCCCCCGAGTCTGCCGCAACAACTTTCAATGTTCTCCCTCAACTCCACATATTAGAATACACGTTTAACCCTTAACACAAACAAACAACTAATAAAGAATTTCACAGGATCATTTGTCCTTTTTCAAACCCATTCCTAGAACGAAAATCTCAGCACTCTTCGCCCGACTTGCCTTCGGCTTCATTATTTCAACTCTTGCAAAATGCTCCCTAACTTCCTCAACAAAACCTTTGAACATGTCACCTTGAAACACTTTCACGAAAAAGTTACCATTTGCTTTAAGAAATTTCAAAGCAAGCGTCAAAGATTGACGAGCTAAGTCTATCTGCCGCGCGTGATCAACCTCCCAGACTCCGGAAACATTTGGCGAAACATCTGAAATAACAGCATCAACCAAGGAGGGTAAAATCCTCTCAATCTGCTTCGATATTTCAGAGTCAGTTATATCGCCAGTTATAGTGTGAACGTTAGCTACTTTCAAGGGGTCAATACTTTTTAAATCAACTCCCAGAACAAAACCCGCTTTTCCCACAATTTTTCGAGATGCTTGTAACCAACCGCCCGGTGCTGCGCCTAAATCAACAACAACGTCACCTTTTCTTAGAAAACGGTATTTTTTTACTGCTTGCAGAAGTTTGTATGTTGCTCGAGAACGGTATTTTTCCTCTTTAGCTTTTCTAAAATAATAATCTCGCTTTCGTTCTCTTACCCACGCTTTAGGCAACCTTAACTGTCACCTTGCAAGCCAACGTCTTCTCGGGCTAGGCTGGTGAGCCATTCGGTTAGCTTCTCACAATCATTTGGTGAGGTGGCACCGTAGGCGCCACATCGAATGCTCTCGGGACAGCTTAAGCATGGACAATCTATTATGGAATTTATTGAAGCCGGCTTTCTTTTCGGAAACAACCTATAAGTCCATCGACCTTCGAAAAGTTCGCGTTCACGTCGTATAAGCCCCTTGTTTTCTAGTTTAATGGCTATTCGGGAGCCTTCTCTACTGCTGGCGTCCAGTTGACGCCACAAATCTGATTGAAGCACGCCCTCGTCACCAGTGTTGGCGATGAATTGTAGAGCCTTATGCTCCAAGGCGTTGCGTTTAGGCATCTCTCGGTGTCCTCAAGTTTTCAATATAAATAGCGCTGTCTAAGAATAAAAATATGTATGTAAAAACACCACTTTAGCTACTTTAAAATAAACTGAGAAGTGTTTAATTTAACGATCGTATATTGCCTGTATGGATGTTGGAACGGTTGCAAAGTCATAATCAAACACAGAAATTTTGCCTAGGCATAGAAGCAACAGCAGACGACTTCAGCGTTGGAGTACTAAACTTCGAAGGAAAAGTTCTAGTAAACATAATTAATGCTTTTATACCGGAAACGGGTGGCATCCACCCGCGAGAAGCCGCGAGACACCACGCAGAAGTTGCCGGAGAAGTTATTTCCACGGCCTTCCAAGAGGCAGGAATAAAACCCAGAGACATTACTGTCGTTGCTTTTTCGCAAGGACCCGGTTTGGGGCCGTGCCTTCGCACAGGTGCAACTGTCGCTCGAGCTTTAGCATCATACCTTAACGTTCCTTTGGTGGGTGTTAATCATTGCGTGGCACACATTGAAATCGGTAAACTTGCAACAAATGCTCGGGATCCTGTTACCTTGTACGTTTCTGGAGGAAACACGATAGTTTCGGCTTTTGACGCTGGGCGTTATCGTGTTTTTGGTGAGACTTTGGACATAGCTGTGGGCAACTGCTTGGACGTTTTTGCACGGGAGGCTGGGCTTCACCAACGTGAGGGAATGCCGTTCGGCGCTATGGTGGAGAAACTTGCAAGCAATGGAAAAGAGTTGGTTGACTTGCCTTATAGTGTTAAGGGCATGGATTTGTCTTTCAGCGGGCTTCTTACAGCCACGGTTAGGCTTCTTAAAAGTGGAAACCATAGACTTGAAGATTTGTGTTATAGCTTGCAGGAAGTGGCATTCTCTATGCTCACCGAAGTTACCGAACGTGCTCTGGCACATACCGAAAAGCGCGAGGTCCTTTTAACGGGAGGGGTAGGAGCAAACAAACGGTTGCAAGCCATGCTAAACGCCATTGCTGAGGAACACGATAGTTGTTTTTGCGTAGTTCCAAAACAGTACGCCTTAGACAACGGCGCTATGATTGCTTGGACGGGCATCCTTGCTTACAAACACGGCGTGACTACGCCTGTTGACAAGAGTTTTGTCAGACTGAAATGGAGACTTGAAGACGTAGATGCACCATGGGTTGAAGGATAGAATGCTGATTAAGAAGGGAGCGGAAGCAAGTCTATTTCTTGAAGATTGGCAAGGTCGGAAAGTGATTATGAAGCGACGGCTTCCAAAAAAATATAGACTTCCTGAGATAGATGAAAAAATCCGCACCTACCGAACCATTCACGAGTCCCAACTTCTTCATTATGCAAAAGAAGCGGGAGTTCCAACTCCCACAATTTTTATGGTGGGTTTGGCTGATTCGAACATAATCATGGAGTTTGTTGAAGGTAAACAGGTAAAACAGGTTTTAGACGGGCTTTCTTTTGAAGAGCGCAAAGGATTAAGCAAGCACATCGGCGTACTTATCGGCCGTCTTCATTGCAAGGGTATTATTCACGGCGATCTTACAACTTCTAACATGATACTAACTCTCAGTGGCAAGGTGGTTTTTGTTGACTTTGGACTTGGAGAAAAAACTGTTGAGCTTGAACTAAAGGGAGTTGATCTCCATCTTATGAAGCGTGCATTCCAAAGCACCCATTTTCGCTACGCCAAAGAATGTTTCAACGCGGTTTTAGAGGGCTACACTAAAATAGTTGGGGACAAAGTGGCGAAAAAAGTATTACGTAAAATACGCGAAATTGAAAAGCGAGGTCGATATATTTCTGAAAGGAGGAAAACAGAAGAATGATCAATAATGTCCGGTGCATAACTCTTTCCGTATCCGATCTCAAGACTGCCGTTGATTTTTACGAAAAAACTTTGGGATTTAACAAGAAGTACGAATACCCTTCTTACGCAGGCTTTCAATGCGGCGGAGTGGAAATCGGGCTTAGACCCGGCAGAAAGGAAAAGGAACGTATAGAAGATGCGCCATCCATTGAGTTCTTTGTAGACAACGTAGACGCAGCATATGAAACACCGAAAAAAAAAGGTGTAAACTTCGTCAAAGAACCACACGATGAGCCTTGGGGAGGCCGAGAAGCAAGCTTCCTTGACCTTGACGGAAACCTTTTAGAGATTGTGCAAATTAGCTGGAAAAAATACTTCGAAGTAAGCGTGAAAGGTGCTAAGGCTCCGTGACGATTATGACTGATTTCCCGAAAGGCAGAGTTGCGTTCCTCGTAACAAGCAACATCCATAAATTCAACGAAGCCCGCAGAGTTTTAAACAAATACAAAATAGCGACAGCAATGCTGAAAAAAATTGGCGCAGTTGAAATTCAAGACGATAACATAGATAATGTTGCAAAAGCCAGCGCCGTAGACGCGGTTAAAAAATGCAATCTACCTATCATGGTTGAAGACGCAGGGTTATTCATTAAAGCGCTAAAAGGCTTTCCAGGTCCCTATTCTTCACATGTTTACCGAACAATCGGCAACGATGGCATTTTGCAATTGATGGAAAACATAACCAACAGAAACGCAAGTTTCAAGTCAGTTGTGGCTTTTCTAAGCCCCACAATGGACAAACCATTATGCTTCAGTGGTGAAGCTAAAGGAAAGATCGTTAAAGAAAAACACGGTAGCGGAGGATTCGGCTTTGACCCAATTTTCAAACCCTTAAACTCCTCGAAAACTTTTGCCGAAATGACTGTTGAGGAAAAAAATCAAAATTCACATCGTGCCTTAGCCTTTTACAAATTCGCAGAATGGTATACAGCAAGTTTTTAGTTCTCAGAAGTCTTAAATATCTGCGATGAGTCGTTAAAAGAGCTCTCGGAGGGCAAGACTGTTGCCTAAGCAAGAAAAAGGAAAATCACATTCAATTCGCCCGGTAAGTAAGCGACCGCCTTCGTGGTGTAAGTATGAGTCCGAAGAAGTGGAAGCGCTGATCATTAAGTTGGCGAGAGAAGGACATTCTGCTAGCAGAATAGGCACCATACTGCGGGATCAACACGGCATCCCACTGGTCAAACCTATAACAGGAAAAAGCATCACTCATATCTTAGCAGAAGCGGACATGGCGCCATCTATGCCAGAAGACCTTGAAATGCTAGTTAAGAAAGCTTCGCGGCTCTCCACACACCTTGAGAGAAACAAAATGGATTTAGCTAACAAAAGATCGTTACAGGTTGTCGAGGCTAAAATTCATAAATTGTCCAAGTATTATAAACGAGAAGGCGTTTTACCGTCTGATTGGAAATATTCTCCCAGAGCTGCTTCTATCGTCTAAGTCTTGGGGTGAACATGGCGATAGAAGAAAACGCCAAAAAGGCTTTCACAAGCGATGCCTCTAAGGCAGCGAAGCTCATTTCTAAATGCGCTGAAGAAGGCGGGTTCATCCACGTGATTTCTCATTTAGACGCTGACGGTTTAGCAGCAGCCGGCGTCATCGGGAAAGCCTTGTGGAGGCTTGGCGCCAATTTCCGTGTGAGAATTCAGCAATGGGTAGACGAGAAAATTGTTGCAGACATAACTTCTGACAAGCCTACGCTTACCCTCTTGACGGATTTGGGCAGCGGCTATCTAAACGTGCTGAGCAAACATCTTTCCAACAATCAAATAGTTGTCTTAGACCACCATCAACCAATCGGCGACGTTACTTCAAACATACTTCAAGTGAACCCTCACCTTCATGGAATTGACGGCTCCAAAGACATTAGCGGCGCAGGCGTTGCCTATTTTGCAGCCAAAGCGTTAGATGATGCAAATAAAGACTTGGCGGGTATAGCCGTAGTAGGCGCGTTGGGCGATTTGCAAGACAAGTATGAACAAAGAGCGTTGGGAGGGCTGAACGAGACGGTTGTGGCTGACGCTGTAGCCGTGGACTGCTTGAAAGTCGAGAAAGACCTCATGTTTTTTGGCAGAGAAACGCGCCCCATACACAAAGCCCTAGCCTACACCACAAGCCCCTTCCTTCCTGACATCAGCGGCGAAGAGGACAAAAGCCTTGCTTTTCTCGTTAGCCTCGGCATAAAACCAAAACACGGAGACAAGTGGAGAGCGTTAAGAGATCTCTCTGAAGAGCAGAAGCGGCAGTTGTGCTCCGCGCTTTCAGACCACCTGATTTCCAAAGGCTATCCAAGCGACGTGTTAAATTTGGTGGGTTCGGTTTATACGCTTGTGCATGAAGAACCTTGGACTCCGTTGAGGGATGCTCGTGAGTTCTCGGTTTTGTTGAATGGCACGGGGCGCATGGAAAAAGCTGGCTTGGGCGTTGCCATTTGTATGGGTGACCGGGGTTCTGCTTTGGAGCAGGCTGAAATAGTTTTGCGAGAATATAGGCGAACTATTACCAAGTATTTAAGTTGGTTGATGGAAGAGCCTGATCGTATTGACGAGTTAGAAAGCATATATGTTGTTCGTGGTGAAGGCTTTATAAATGAGAAGGTGATTGGCACTCTTTCCTCCATTCTTTCAACGAGTTTGCCAAAGCTGGAGAAGCCTATTATTGCTTATGCTGTTGCTGACGAAGAGGTGGTGAAGGTTTCGGCTAGGACTTTGGATATGCTGACGAGTAGGGGATTAGATTTGGGCGAGATTATGCGTGTGGCTGCCGAAAAATTTGAGGGTAAGGGTGGTGGACATGACATTGCTGCAGGAGCTCAAGTTCCCATAAAAGACGTGGATGCCTTTGTCAAGTTAGTAGACGAGTTGGTTAAGAAACGGATGGAGCAAATTGAGGCTGGAAGCTAGGCTTTCCTTTGCTTATGAAACTGGAAGGGAGGCAAGGGCTGTTGTTGAAGCGGTTTCGCCAGACAACGTTAAGACACCTCAAGGCTTAAGCGTCGAAACGGTGAGGAGTGACTGCTGTTTGTTGGCTTTGGTGCGTTGTGAGAAATCGTTTGGGACGTTTTTAGCAACTTTAGACGATTTGTTGGCTTGCATATCTGTGGCAGAAAAAGCCTTTGAGACTGTTAAGACACAAAAGTCAAAGTCATAGTTTAGCAGGCAGAACTAACTAGTTGGCGCGATGTTGTCGATGATTTGCAGTGTTTTTTTGTCGTAGGACTTGACAGTTACGTCAACTTCAAATGAACAGTTCGTTGCGTCTAACGTGAAGTTCTCGCTTCTGAAAATTCTTTTTCCGTTCTCGATTGGTTCGTGCCAACTAAAATTTTGATTCGTAGTCAACTTCACTCTGAGAATGTCATCTCCTGCGCTGCCGATGTCGAATCCGAAAAGGACACTGTTATTTAAGGAGGCGAATTCGCCTCTGGTTATGGTTAAGACGTTTTGGGGTTTAGATGACAGCTGCCTTATTTGTCCAAACTCGCCGCTGAGTTCTCCCACAATTGTTAATGAAGCGGCGATGCCAATCAACAGTAGAAAGAGAATTAAATTTCTAGAGAATTTTACCAAGCTACAGACCCTCGTTTATCCTCTAACACTTGACTTTAAATGTATTATCATTTGGTTCAACGAAGAGCATCATATGAGCTTTTCTAGTAAAGATATTACTAAGCATCCTTTTTTTACTTTGAAAGGTCTAATATGTAAAGAACTGCGAAATCATTTAGGTGATTAATTTGATGTGCAGGGATAAAGTTGTTGAGTTGGCTAAATTTTATGCTGCAAAGGGTTTTTTGTGCTCCGAATCTGTTTTGCTGGCGATCAGCGACTGTTTAGAAATCAGGAATGAGTTGATCCCGAAAGTTGCAACGGGGTTTGGCGCAGGTATGGGTGGTCGTGGGTTAGTATGTGGTGCCATAAGTGGAGGTATTATTGCTCTGGGGCTTAAATTTGGAAGAGATAATGTAAGAAAACAGAAAATAAATCCTTATTGGTTTGCGTTCGAGCTTCTTGAGCAATTTGAAGGGGAATTTGGCTATGTAACGTGCAGAGAATTAACTGGGTGTGATTTCACCACAGAAGCAGGTCGAAGGAAATATACGGACGGAAAGCTTTGGGAGGCAAAATGTTGCCAATATATCGGAAGCGTTACAGCCATAGTCTTTGACTTGATCTTTGAGAGAACTATAGAAATCGATCGCGCATTACGACCTTAATAGAGCTTGCTGATTTTGGGAGTAGTAAGACACCTCCTATCTTCAGAAAATGCTAGTAAAAAAAGTTATTTAGTTGCGAAAAGTAGCTACATAAAGCTAAATAACTGATTTCCACGTAGGAACGTTGAATGACTTTGTTGGACATTAAACTAATTCGTGAACACCCAGAAATTGTGAGACAAAATTTAAAGAAGCGAGGCGACGCCGAGAAACTTCAAATGCTAGATGACTTAATTAACCATGACCGCGAGTGGCGTCGGCTTTTGACAAAGGCTAACGAACTTCGGCATGAAAGGCGAAAAGTTACGAATGAGATAGGTGCTTGGAAAAAGGCTGGAAAGCCAGTCGAGAAGCGGATTGAAAAAGGTCGCAAGCTGGACGCTGAAATTGTTGTTTTAGAGAAGCAAGTGGAGAAACACAGACAAAACGCCAACTACGTTCTAATGAGACTGCCCAACCTTTTACACGAATCTGTGCTCATTGGAAAAGACGAAAATGATAATGAAGAGGTCAAGGTGTGGGGCAAGCCTCCAAAATTTGATTTCAAACCAAAAAACCACCTAGAAATTGCACAGACTTTAGGCTTGATTGACGACGAAAGAGGCGCCAAAGTTGCAGGCCACGGCTTCTTCTACCTCAAAGGAGACTTAGTGCTTCTAGACTTGGCTCTGCAGCGGATTGCCATCGACTTCATGGTTAAAAAAGGATACCAACTTATCGAGCCACCTTTTATGCTGAGGCGAAAACCTTACGAAGGCGTAACCGACTTGGCAGATTTTAAAAATGTCATGTATAAGGTTGAAAACGAAGACTTGTACATGATTGCCACAGCCGAACATCCCTTAGCAGCCATATTTATGAATGAAGTTCTGCTCAAAGACGATTTGCCAATAAAACTGGTTGGTGTGAGTTCATGCTTTAGAAAAGAGGTAGGTACCCACGGTAAATATACTAAAGGGTTGTTTAGGATGCATCAGTTCAACAAAGTGGAGCAGTTTATCTTCTGCCTTCCTAGCGACTCGTGGAATTTTCACGAAGAACTGCAACAGAACGCGGAAGAACTGTATCAAGCGTTAGGGCTGCACTATAAGGTGGTGAACGCTTGCACTGGCGATATTGGAACAGTGGCGGCGAAGAAGTACGACATTAATGTTTGGATGGCTGACGGCGTTTACAGAGAAGTTGGTTCAAATTCGAACTGCACAGACTACCAAGCTCGACGTCTAAACATCCGCTACCGAGAAAAGGAAGGTCAGGCGCCCAAAGGCTTCGTTCACACAATAAACAACACCGCTTTAGCAACAAGCAGAACAATGCTAGCAATACTGGAACAATACCAACAAAAAGACGGGACAGTTCTTATTCCTGAAGCGTTAACCAAATACATTAATGGCTTAGAAAAGCTTGAGCTACACTAAACGTTTTAATACTTGGATGTTGAATTTTCCAGACGCAACGAGGGCAAAAATGTGTCTAAACGTGGAAGAAGGCGTGTTCGTGACAAATGGCGCAACAAAGCTTGGTACACAGTCATGACGCCGAACTACTTCGGGAACGTTGAACTGGGCGCTATACCAGCAGATGACCAAAAAAAACTTGTTGGCAGAGTCCTAGACGCTACGCTTTATGACATTACCAACGACTTTTCGCATCAATACCTCAAAATGTATTTTCAAGTCACCGAAGTAGACGACAAAACAGCCAAAACAGTGTTCAAAGGCCATGAATACAGCAGAGACTATCTGCGCAGCTTGGTCCGCCGAAGAACTACCCTTATTGACGCAGTTCTCAATGTTACAACCAAGGACAGTTACAAGCTTAGGGTTGCAGTGAGCGCCTTTACTTTGAACCGTGTGAAAACGTCTCAAGAGTTGGCTATAAGAAGCATTATGAGACGAATTGTGGGCGAGAAGGCTGCTGTCCTTACTTTTGATCAGTTTGCCCAAGAGGTGGTGTTGGGCAAGATAGCCTCGGACATTTACAATG
>JAOUKM010000027.1 GCA_029882535.1 Candidatus Bathyarchaeota archaeon | reverse complement strand
TTGAGCAAAATCAACAATACCCTTACTTCATGATGCCGGGCGCAACAACCCTCGGCATAGTTTGTTCCGAAGGAGTCATACTTGCCTCTGAAAAACGGGTAACCTACGGGTATTTCATCACAAGTAAGGCTGGAAAGAAAGTTTTCAAAATAACGGATCATATAGGTGCTACGTGCGCTGGACTCGTTTCTGACATGCAAGTCCTCATTAGAGAGGTAGAGGCTTATGCAAACCTTTTCAAACTAGACAACGGCAGAAACATTTCCGTAAGATCAGCGGCAAAAGTTATGTCGAACCTTCTTTTTGGCAGACGGTTGTTTCCGTTGATTACGCAAACTATTATCGGCGGATTGGATGATGAAGGTCCTTCAATTTATGTTTTGGACGTTTTAGGTTCTGTAATTCCTGACAAATATGCAGCGGTGGGTACAGGCGCTGAAATTGCTGTTGGGGTTCTTGAAGAAAATTATAGAGAAGATATGAGTTTGCAAGAGGCTAAGGAAATGGCGGTTCGCGCTATGAAATCAGCAATAAGCCGTGACTCTATGAGCGGTAATGGGCTTGACTTCCTAATCTTCACGAAAGAGGGTATCATCGAAGAGTCAATGAAATTCTAGCTCTGCGTATAGAACTGCAAATTGGTGTGGTAAGTCAACCTAAACCAGCAAACTACTAAGGAATGAATCCAAATTCCAATAAATTTTCAAGAGTTATAGGCCCAATACGTAAGATTTTAGGCTTTTCTCCAGTCAAATCAAGCATTGTTGAAGAAACTCCGAATCCAGTCATGCCGCCATCAAGAATCACATCTACTTCATCCTTCAATTGCTTATAAGCCTCAGCAGCAGTAGACGGATGTTGAACTCCAGTTTTGTTAGCACTGGTGCCTATAAGAAGCCCTCCTGATAACTTTATGAGCTTAAGTGCAACTTCGTGGTTTGGTATCCTTACACCAACAGTTGCTAAGCCAAATGTAACAATATCAGGAAGAAGTTTTTTCGGTAATATTAAAGTCAAGGGTCCTGGCCAAAGCTTTTCACCAATTCTTCTAGCTTTATTAGAAAGCTCAGCTACTTTCTCAATGTCGTCGAAGCTACATGAAAGAATGGGCAAAGGTTTGTCTCTTGTGCCTTTTACTCGAATAAGCTTTTCAACTGCATTAACGTTAAAAGGGTCGCAACCCAAACCGTAAACAGTGTCAGTTGGATAAACGACTAATCCGCCCTCTTTAACAATTTCTGCGGCGGCTCTAATATTCTCCAAAGTTGCTTTCAATATCCGCATTTTCCACACGTTTGAAGTATTCAACTTATAGTCTATGTATAAAGCAAACAAATAATTTAAAGGGGTCAGCAAGTTGGGCGCGTCACTGCTAAAAAGGCTCCACGCCGTCGCCTCACATCATCCCATAATAGAAACCATTTTCAAACTATTAGATGTTTTCATCAGCATAGGCTTTAAATCCTCAAAAGAGCATTGTAGCTAATCTCAAAATCTTTGTGGGTGATACAATGATGAAAGCTCAGAGACCAACAATAATAGTTCACGGTGGTGCAGGAGAATGGCGTGCAGAAAGGCAAGAAGTAGGCATCGCGGGAGTTAAAAAAGCAGTGAGGTCAGGGTTTGACATTTTGAAACGTGATCAAAGCGCTCTCGATGCTGTGGAATCTGCAGTTATGTCCATGGAGGACGATGAAGTTTTCAATGCAGGATTAGGGTCATCATTGGCCCTCGATAAACGTGTTGAAATGGAAGCTTCTATAATGGATGGTAAAACACTGGCTGCAGGCGCCGTGGGATTACTGAACAATGTGAAATATCCTGTACATTTAGCTCGTATAGTCATGGAAGAAACTGACCACATTTTCATAGTAGGACGAAGCGCAGAAAAACTGGCTGAAATTTTCGATTTGGAACATAGAAACCCGATAACCAAACTTAGAGAAAGATATTGGTGCGAACTAAAGAATAAGTTAGCACAACGTGAACTAAACTATTTACCAAAGCTGTATAAGCTGCTAAAGTCACATCCAAGCCTTTTTCATCTGGACACTGTTGGCGCAGTTGCAGTTGATAAAGAAGGCAATGTGGCAGCTGCAACATCCACAGGTGGAATCTCTCTGAAAGTCCCTGGACGCATTGGAGACTCACCATTGATAGGTTGCGGCAACTATGCCGACAATGAAGCAGGTGCGTGTTCAGCTACGGGAATAGGGGAAATAGCCATTAGGCTTGTTCTAGCAAAAAACACTTGCGACCTAATACGCACAGGTCAAACACCACAGAAAGCTGCAGAAAACTCGATTAAAGAAGTAAACCGCAGAATACAAAACGCTGTTAACCAAATGGGCTTGATAGCTATCGATTCTAAAGGCAGAATTGGCGTAGCACACAATTCTCATCACATGTGTTGGGCTTACATGACATCTCAGATGCGGAGCCCCAAAGCCTTTCTAAAGGCGAAAACCACGAAGAATGCAGTATAAGATTGCTTTTTCATCATCCGTTATGTGGAAAACATGGCTAGTCATGCTTTTTATGGCACTTCTTTGATTTTTGTAACCATTAATTTGATGCAGGTAATCTCAACTTTTATTAATTTCCCGTTTTCACTCTATAGAATCAACACTCATCGATGGGCAAGATTATGGTTCGAATTGCAGTGCTTGATGCGGACAGATGTAAACCCAAACGTTGTAGTAGAGAATGTTATCGTTTTTGCCCAAAAGTGAGAAGCAAGATAGAGGCCGTAGTTTTTGAAGAAGGTAAACCAAGGGTTGTAGAGGCTTTGTGTGTGGGATGCGGTATTTGCGTCAAAAAGTGTCCCTTTAAAGCCCTCACAATCGTCAATCTACCCGATGAACTTGAAGTAGAATGCAGCCACCGCTTTGGACCGAATACCTTTAAGCTTTTCCGTCTCCCTACTCCATCACAAGGCGTAGTACTCGGACTACTAGGTCAAAACGGGATAGGAAAGAGTACTGCAATCAAAATTTTATCCAGCGAAATAAAACTAAATCTTGGAAACTACGACAACGCACCAGATTGGACAGACATCATTAGGCATTTCAGAGGTTCAACCCTTCAAGAATACTTTCTAAAGCTAAGCCAAAACAATCTGAAAGCCGCACATAAACCACAATACGTAGACAAAATTCCACAAGTAGTTTCTGGCAAAGCCTATGAGCTGTTGGAGAAACTTGATGAAAGAGACAAATTGAAAAAAGTTGCGAAACAGCTACAGCTTAGACCGGTATGGAATCGAAATTTAGACATCTTAAGTGGCGGCGAGCTTCAACGAGTCGCAGTGGCTGCCACTATCTGCAGAGAGGCTGACATATATCTTTTCGACGAGCCTTCAAGTTATTTGGATGTCAAGCAGCGTCTGGAAGTTGCGCGGGCAATACGAGGTTTGAAGGAAGAAAATAAAACAGTAATTGTTGCTGAACACGATCTTGCTATAATTGACTATTTGTCAGATCAAATCTGCGTCTTCTATGGAGAACCTGGCGTCTATGGCATCATTTCCCATGTTCACGGAGTGCGTGTAGGCATAAACATCTACTTGGAAGGTTTCATTTCAGATGAAAACATCCGGTTTAGAAAGGAGCCGATAATTTTCCATGTTAAGCCTCCAACTGTAAGCTGGGACATTGGCGAAACGATCCTAAAATGGGAGGAAATGAGAAAAATTTATGAAGGTTTCACACTGAAAGCGCAGCCGGGAGAGGTTAAGAAAGGCGAAGTCATTGGAATCTTGGGTCCAAACGGCATTGGAAAAACAACTTTCGTAAAACTTTTAGCTGGAATCGAGAAGCCAGATGAAGGAGCAACTTCTACACCTTACGAACTGGCAGTAAGTTATAAACCGCAGTACATCTCTGCAGAATACGATGGCACTGTAGAAGAACTCTTGAGAAGTGTTAAGAAAGAAGATTTTATGGCAAGCTGGTATCACAGCGAAATTTTGCAACCTCTGAATGTGAAGGGATTTTTAGATCACAACGTAAATCAACTGAGCGGCGGTGAGCTTCAACGAGTCGCCATTGCAATATGTCTCTCTCGTGAAGCACAACTTTACTTGTTAGACGAGCCGAGCGCTTATTTGGACGTCGAAGAACGCTTAAACATGACTCGCACTATTCGAAGAGTTATCGAGAACAAAAACGCCACCGCTTTTGTTGTAGAGCACGATGTGGTTGCACAAGACTTCATCGCTGACCGTTTGATGGTTTTCGATGGAGAGCCAGGTGTAAAAGGAGTTGCTAATCCTCCAACAACCCTTAGGAAAGGCATGAATACTTTTCTGAAAAAAATGGAAGTCACTTTTCGAAGAGATCCAAAGACGAAAAGACCGAGAGTAAACAAGGAAGGTTCGAGAACCGACAGATACCAGCGCAAAATAGGTGAATACTACTACGTGGCAGAAAAACAAAGATAGCATTGCAAAACTGTTTTAACACTCTTTCTTTATGCTATACACGGTGATAACACAATGGAAACACTTTGGACACCATTAATTCTAGTAAACTTGAAAACCTACATAGAGGGCACAGGAAAAAAGGCTTTGGAATTAGCTGAGAAAGCTGAGAAAGTCAGCAACGAAACAGATGCATGTATTGGGCTTGCCCCCCAATATACCGACATAGCTCAGCTTGCCAAAACAGTTTCTCTGCCAATTTTCGCTCAGCACATTGATCCAATAAAACCAGGCAGTTTCACTGGTCACGTTTTGCCAGAGGCAGTAAAAGAAGCGGGGGCAGTAGGAACACTTATCAGCCACTCGGAACGACGTTTAAAACTGGCGGAAATAGACGCTGCCATCAGAAGAGCTAAAGAGCTTAATTTGGTTTCAGTGATCTGCACTAACAACGCAAGCGTAAGTGTCTCAGCCGCAACATTAAAACCAGATTTTATAGCGATTGAGCCTCCCGAGCTTATCGGAACGGGCATACCAGTGTCAAAAGCCAAACCTGAAATTGTCACTGAAACTGTGAAGCTTGTTAAGAAGGTAAACTCGGAAGTTCCCATTCTTTGCGGTGCTGGTATTACTAGAGGTGATGATGTGGCTGCTGCGTTGAAGCTTGGCACAAAAGGGGTTCTTGTTGCAAGTGGCATCGTAAAAGCAAAAAATCCATACAAAATGCTCTTGGAATTTGCTTATGCCATAACTACAGCCTAGGAGATTCCCGTTTGAAAGTTGAAATTGAGTGCCTCTCGTGTATAATTCACCGTGGCTACTTAGAGATCGCAGAAGCCACAAAAAACCCTGACTTGCAATTTAAAGCAGCATCAGCGCTTCTCGAATATATGGCAAAAGAGTTTAAACCAGACGCTGTTGCGGCTGTTCTTGGAACAGTCCGCGATCGAATAATCAAACAAATTTCCAGCAACCTTGATGTATATGCGGAAAGAAAACGTGCCAGTAATCAAGTAGCTTTAAGGTTGCTCCCTTCAATCAAAAACCTCATCGAAAAAGAAACTTCGCAAGAGAAAAGATTCAGAAAGGCTTGTTTGGCTGCGATTGTTGGCAATATTATTGAATTCGACATTCCAGAACATGAAGTTAATCTTAACCAACTAGAGCAATTAATTGTCGACGCTGAAAAAGACTTGGCAATTGATGAAATATTGGAAATCTACGAAGAAGCCAAGAAAACTAGCAGTATTCTTTTTTTAACTGATAATGCGGGCGAAATCGCCTTTGACAAACTCTTAGTTAGCAAATTAAAGCAGCTTAGTGCAAAAGTTATAGTTGTAGTGAAAGATGGCCCTATTTTGAATGATGCTACTTTAGAGGATGCTAAGGCTGTTAGCATGTATGACGTAGCTGATGCTGTTATTACGACTGGTGCTGATGCCGTCGGGATGCCTTTACCAGAAGAACGCTCGGAAGAGTTTATCAAGGCTTATGATGAAGCTGACTTTGTGATTGCTAAGGGTATGGGATACGTTGAAACGCTTACGGAGATAAAATTGAAACAGCCCCTTGCTTTCTTGTTGAGAACAAAGTGTAACCCAGTCGCTCGATACTTCAGGGTTTCGCGAGGCAAAAATGTGGCTAAACTAGTGAAGCCTTAAGGATTAAAGAAGAATGGAAAACACTTTGCCGAAAATCCGATTTGGCAGTGAAGTTCTCTCCGATTTGGAAAGAGCGATGAGTTTAGAATGGGTTATGACAAATGGTTTAGGTGGATATGCTTCTTCAAATGTCTTGGGAATCAACACGCGCAAGTACCACGGAATCTTGGTTGCCTCTTTTAATCCTCCTGTTGATAGGAGAGTTGTGCTTTCAAAGCTCGACGAACAGCTTCTTATTGACGGCGAAGTTTATCCTTTAGGCGCCAACGAGTTCAGCCATGGCATATATCCCCAAGGCTACAAATACCTCGAAAGCTTCTTGCGATTTCCATTTCCCACTTTCACTTACAACACAGACAAAGTGAGACTTCGCAAGACAATTTTAGTGCCGCATCAAAAGAACGCCACCGTGGTTTTCTACAAGATTTCCTCTCCACCCAAGGAAAGAATAACTTTGCAGATCTATCCTCTTGTCAACTCCAGACACTTTCACGCAGTCATAGACAAAAACAAGCTTGGATGGAGTTTTGTTCAAAGAACGTCTGCACAAAAAACAACACTTCAAATAGCCGACCCCCAATCTACGTTAATTCTGTCTTCATGTTCTGGACAGTATATCGAAGGAGGCAAGTGGGTTGAAGGTATGTTTTTTAAGATAGACAGTTCGCAGGGAAACAGTTGTTTTGATGATTGTTATGTGCCTGGACGATTTGAAATTGATTTGAAACCTAGCGGAAAAACGGAATTTCATGTCGTCGCTGTGGTTGGCAAAAAAGTAGACAATGCCAAAAATGTTCACTTTTCCATTTGTAGAGAATTGAAAGATTCTAATAGCTTTCGTCAAAAAGAGTTGAACAGATTAACTAGTCTTCTAACAAAGTTTCATGATCAACATCCGAATGTAGTCCAAGAAAACTGGTTAAAATGCCTTATCCTAGCCACAGACTCTTTCATTGTGAACCGCTCAACCACAAATACGAAAACGGTAATTGCGGGTTACCACTGGTTTGAGGACTGGGGGCGCGACTCTCTAATTTCTCTGCCAGGCCTAACTCTTGTCACTGGACGTTTTACTGACGCAAGAGAAATTCTGCTAACTTTCAAGCACTACTGCAGCAATGGCATCATTCCAAACCGTTTTCCAGACAAAGCTGGAAAAAGACCAGATTACAACACTGTTGATGCGACTCTATGGCATTTCAACGCCGTCCTTCAATACCTAAAATACACAGGCGACTTCAACTTCGTTAAGCAAAAGCTATGGACAACGTTACAGTCTGTAATCGATTATCACATACAAGGAACAATAAACAATATACACCTAGATGATGATGGACTGATTATGCATGGACCACAGTTAACGTGGATGGACGCCATGATAGACAACAACCCTGTTACACCCCGAGAAGGCAAGGCAGTTGAAATTCAAGCGTTATGGTACAACGCGCTTAAAATCATGGAACTCCTTGCAACCCGTTTCAGGCACAACGATTTGGCTGAAAAATATCGAGGCATAGCGGAAAAAGCCAAGAAGAGTTTTGTTGAAAAATTTTGGAACACTCAGAAAAAATGCCTTTTCGACGTAATAAATAGTGAAGTAAAGGATGCTTCACTGAGACCCAATCAGATATTCGCCGTTTCTCTTGATTTTTCTATGCTTGATGAAGCAGAACAGACGGCGATAGTCTCTGTTGTTCAGGAGAAACTTTGGGCCACTTATGGACTGAAAACTCTGTCAGCGGACGAACCCAAATACCGTGGAAAATATTTTGGGAACTGGGCTGAGCGGAACTATGCCTACCACAACGGTACTGCATGGCCCTGGTTAATTGGGCCTTTCGTCACAGCTTTCTTAAAAGTAAAAAACTCTGATGCAAACTATAGAAGATTCGCTTTTGAAAACTTTCTTCAACCCCTTTTTAAGGAGCAAATGTTATGTGCTGGACTTGGGACTTTAAGCGAAGTTTTTGATGGCGACCTGCCGTATTTACCTGGGGGCTGTATCTCTCAAGCATGGAGTGTGGCTGAACCCTTAAGGGTTTACGTTGAGGACGTGTTGTTTGAGCGACCGAGCTTTGAGAGGGATGTTCTAGAAAATTTTTCTAGTAAGGAAACTAAATAAAAAGGGAGAGATATTACTCTGGAACAATAAAACTAACCAGTAGGTCGTGAAAACTTTGACTGACATCTGTCTAATGTTCGAGGTTCATCAGCCACTGCGGCTAAACCGAAATTTCCACCTAGACCTATTGGCAAGACCACCAGCATCCAAGAAAGACCTCTTCGAACTCTACTTTGACAATACCCTTAACAAACACATTTTCAATCGCGCAGCGAGGAAATGCTATCTTCCTGCAAATAATATAATCTTCAACGAGATTGAAAGATTTAAACGAGAAGGGAAGCAGTTTAAGATTTCTTATGGGATTTCCGGAGTTTTTATTGAGCAGTGTAAAAGCTGGAATCCAAGTCTTCTTGAATCGTTTAAGCAGTTGGCGCAGACGGGTTGTGTAGAGTTTCTAGACGAAACGTATTATCATTCTCTTGCCAGCCTCTTCGGCACCGATCGATCTGAATTTGTTGAACAGGTGAAGATGCATCGCCAGTTGGTGAAAGACTTATTTGATTATGAACCCGAAGTCTTCGAAAACACTGAATGCCTCTACAACAACGCCATCGCCAAAACCGTCGCAGACATGGGCTATAAGGCAATCATAACAGAAGGCGTTGAACGCATTCTAGGTTGGCGAAGTCCAAACTACTTGTATAAAGCAAAAGGTTCTTCTATTCCTGTTTTGCTTCGCAACTATCGCTTGTCAGATGACATTGGCTTCCGTTTCTCTTCAACATGGTGGAACGAGTGGCCTCTAACCGCTCAGAAATATGCAAGTTGGCTGGCAGCTATACAAGGACAAACGGTTGTCATTTTCATCGATTATGAGACTTTCGGGGAGCATCATTGGCCAGAAACTGGAATTCACGAATTTCTCAAATGGTTACCCGGTGAAGTACTCAAGTGGGAACATTTGTACTGGCGAACTCCTTCCGAGATCGTACGTCTCCATCAACCAGTTGGAGAGATCGACGTAAATGATTATTATACTGTTTCGTGGGCTGATCTTGAACGTGACCCAAGCGCATGGATCAGTAGCCCGATGCAGAGAGTTTCTTATGAGCTCTTAAAAGGCTTGGAACCTTTCGTAAAGGGTTTAGGGGATAAAGATTGGCTGAGGCTTTGGCGGTATTTCCAGATGAGTGACCACTTGTACTATATGAGTGTAAAAGGCGAAGGACCCGGAGACGTACATTCCTACTTTAATCCCTCAGGAAATCCAATCGACGCTTTCGTTTCATTCTCTAACATACTTTCTAATTTTGAGGCTCGAATTTTACAAGAATTGCAGAAACCTGAACTTGCAGCCAGGTGGATTCTGCGGCGGCTGCCTTCCGATAAAGGCTTTACTTTCTTCTATGAGTTTGCACGACCAACTAACGTGACGACTCATGACTTGCTTGAGTTTGCCAAAGCACTCAACAATGTCCCTGTTCAGTCACTTCAATATCATGTGGAAAGAGGCGACTTTGAGACGTGGCTGAGTCAAGTTTTAGGCGACAAGAAATTGGCTGAAAAGATAGCGTCTATAGCTAAGGAAGAATTTGTTGGCGAAACACTTCGCAGAAAGCTTCTAACAGTTGTTGAAGCTAGAGTCAAACAGCTTAAAGCAATAGCAGCGAAGGACAAAGTGTGATTTATGAAAATTTGTTTGTTGTCTTGGGAGTTTCCACCCAGAATTGTTGGAGGAATTGCTCGTCATGTTTTTGGATTAGCAAAGGCGTTGGCAAAGGATGGAAATGACGTAGGTGTTGTTACCTTAGATTTTCCTGGAGCACCGGATTATGAAGAGGTTGAAGGTTTCAAGGTTTACCGCTCCAAAACCGAAGTAGGACACCCGAACTTTCTCACTTGGGCTTTTTTGTTCAATCATTTTTTAGAGAGACGCCTTGGTGCTGCAAACAAGGATTTTAATTTCGATCTAATCCACATCCATGACTGGCTTGTGGCACCTGCTGGAATTAGTTTTAAACATCTTTTGAACAAGCCCTTGGTTTGTACGATGCATAGCACCGAGCATGGACGGTCAAGTTTGCATGGTCCTGATTCTTACATGATTGATGGGATGGAGTGGTGGGCGTGTTATGAGCCGGCTCGGGTAATTGTAACAAGTAATTCTATGAAGGGCGAGATCTGCGGTCATTTTCATGTGCCTGGAGAAAAGGTTGATGTTATTCCGAATGCTATTGATGTTGAAAAGTATGCTGTTGGGGTTGACCGCTGGGCTGTTAGGCGACGTTTTGGTGTGGGAGACAATGAGAAGTTGGTTCTTTATGTGGGACGTTTGGTGCCGCAGAAAGGAATTGAGTATTTGATCCGAGCTATGCCGCGTATCAGTTGGCGTTTTCCCGAGGTAAGACTTGTCATTGTTGGTGAAGGGTGGATGCGGAGTCATTTAGAATGGTTAGCTGACCAGTCTGGACAGCATTGGCGGACTAACTTTACCGGGTTCATTTCTGACGGTGATTTGGTGGCGTTGACAAAGAGCGCGGATGTGATGGTTGTTCCTTCGGTTTATGAACCGTTTGGGATTGTGGTGTTGGAGGGTATGGCAGCTGGGGTGCCTGTGGTGGCTAGTCAAGTGGGCGGTTTGGCGGAGGTTGTTGAGCATGATAAGACGGGTGTTTATGTTTATGCTCGTAGTCCTGATTCTATTGCGTGGGGAGTTGAGCGTGTTTTGTCTGATTCTGGTTATAGGGATTGGCTGGTTAAGAATGCGTATGAAACTGTTAAGAGTAGGTTTAGTTGGGAGGCTGTTGCGAAGCAGACTGTTGAGGTTTATAAGAGAGTTTTGGGAGAAGGGTAGAGTATGAGTGGGTATCCTCTTGTTTCGCCTCGGCCTGAGCTGCCTGAAGAGTTTCGTTTTTTGTGCATGTTACATAATGTAGGCGCCATTAAAGCTGAAGGGGCGCTCACGATAGAGAAGATTGCAAAGTGGACAAATAAGGAAACTTCTACTATTCAGGAGTATTTGCGTAAGCTTGAGGCGCTCGGGTATGTGCAGTCTGTTAAAAGAGACGGAGCTAACAGATATCATGTTTCTGTGATGGGCATACGAAAAGTATTGACTTTGTACAGTTAACAAAGAATGGTATGTGCGTGTCACTCTTGGACATTCTAGATTTTATTTGGTTTCTAGTAGGTGGCTAATGGGCACTCTTGTTAAAAACTGTCGAACATTCCTAAAAGCAACTAAATGTCTATATTTAAAGTCGCATGCGAAATTCGAAAATTAACTTTCAAAATTTATGGTGGCATGTATGCAGCGCATAGCATTCCGAAATACGTAGGCGCCTGATAAGAGATTAGTTTTCCTCTCATTGGAACTTCATGTAAAACACCAAAAAGGATAGCTATCTGCCATAAGCTGTCTGGTTTTGCGGTTTCTATAAGTTGTTGTTCCAAATGTAGCAGCATTCCAAGGTTGTTTTCCTTAACTGCCTTTTTGACAAGGTTGTCGAATTTTGTTGATGCTGGATGAAAACCATAAGGTCCCTTTGAATCGTGAGTGTGTGCTTGGTCGGCACTGGCTACAAAAGCAACTTTTTCGCTGGATTTTTTCGCCGCTTGAGCGATCACGCTGCCCAACTTCTCCAAGTTCTCTATGGGGATTTCTCTTGATGGAGTTACTATGACTATGCGTGGTCTTAGAAGTTGAGTTCCAAAGAACCAAAGCGGAATCAATGTCCCCCAATCCATAGGCATACAAGAAGATAGGCCTTCATCGGTGCCATAGTTGACCCCTACAATAGGCAGTTTACACTCCTTAGCACAACGCAAAACTTCCTTTGCTAAAGGTCGGTTGCATTGAACCCGCATTTTAATCGACCCGATGTCTGTTCTCAAACTTCCCTCGGCAAATTCGGTTGTTATTATTCCAATGTTTCCTTCTAGTCGCAAATTATGCGGAGTTGCGATGATTATGGTGTCGATTTTCTGCTTTTTCATTAAACTGGCTATTTTTTCCATTCCTTGCCTTGTTTTGCTAAAAGCTTCTATTTCGTTGCCCGCTAATTGGGAGATAATCTTTGCTCCATGTGGAGCAATGCAAGCGAATGTTATTCCCATTTTACATACACCTTTACATTCACGGTTACAAAATATCTCGGCAATGTAATTTAACATGCATGTGGATCGGGATATGTTACAACTAATGTTTAAATCTTACACTCAACAAGTTACGCGCATGCACCGAAAAGGGTGAATTTAAAATTCACCGCAAACGAAAGTCACAGAGCTACTTAGCGTAAAAAGTCAATAGTTAACGGAAGAGTATTATACCCTATCAAAAGCATATACGCCAAACATATCAACCATGAGCTGTTTTTATGTCAGCAATAGTTGTTGCTGGAGGAGTTTCGAAACGCTTTGGACAGGACAAAGGTTTGATTAGACTGGCTGAAAAACCTCTAGTTCTTCACGTATTGGATACGCTTGCTCCGATGGTTGATGAAGTCGTTGTGGTTGTAAATTCGGAGATACAAGAGAAAAAATTCGCTCAGGTAATCAAGCAAAAAGCTCGCATTGTAATAGACAAAGCAACTGTTCAAACGCCTCTAGTTGGTGCTTTAGCCGGTTTCGAAACTATTCAAAGCGGATATACTCTACTGCTCGCGTGTGACACTCCGTTCTTATCTACTGAAATCCTCCGCTTTCTCTTAGATGTATGCATAAACAAGACTGCAACGATTCCGAGGTGGACAAACGGTGACATCGAACCCCTACAAGCAGTCTACGACGCCAAAACAGCAGCCAAAGCCGCAAAAACCGCTCTGGAAAACGGAAAACTAGATATGCGTTCTATGATAGCAAACATGCAAAACATCCGCTACATCTCCACTACAGTCCTTCGACAACTCGACTCGAAACTCATAACTTTCTTCAACATCAACACACTCAACGACTTGAAAAAAGCAGAGGCAATGATAAAACACCACGCTTATTAGCTCACAGCACAAAAAGTTCTTTTATGGACGTCATTCAAATAATTCCCATAACAGGGCTACCAATTATCAGAAAAGGCGACAAACTATCAAAACTAGTCTGCAACGCCGCAGAAAAACAGAAAACACCCATCCAAAACGGCGACATAATTATAATCACTCACGTAATAGTCTCTCGCGCAGAAGGCAACACAATCAATCTTGACACCATAAAGCCTTCGCAATTCGCCAAAACCATTGCCAAAATAAGCAACAAAGACCCAGCGCTCGTAGAAGTTGTCTTAAGAGAAGCTGAAAGCATCATCCGTATGCGTAACGGTAAGCTCATAACACTAACAAGACATGGGTTCATTTGCGCCAACTCTGGAATCGACAAAAGTAATGTACCTGGTGAAAGGAACGTGGCTTTACTTCCTAAAGACCCAGACAAATCAGCTAGGCAACTCAGGCAAGAAATAAAGAAGCAAACTGGAAAAACAGTTGCAGTTATCATTTCAGACACACATGGAAGACCCTTAAGAGATGGCGAAATCAACATAGCCATAGGCGTTGCTGGACTCACTCCTATAAGAGACAGAAGAGGTAAAAAAGACCTTTTCGGCTACATTTTAAGAGTAAAACGTACAGCGGTTGCAGACGAATTAGCATCAGCCGCGGAATTGGTGATTGGCCAAGCTGATGAAGGTGTTCCTATAGCTATTATAAGAGGCTATCCGCACCTAAAATCCGAAAAAGCGACAGTTAAAGACATGCTCAGATCACTTGAAAAAGAGCTTTTCCTCTAATCACTGCCCGATTTCTTAACGTATCTCTCAGTCTCTACTAAAAGCTTCTCCAAATCCTCTTTAGAATGTGCATCGCTTATCCCACCATTTTTAGCCAGTAAGAAGAAGACGCCGTTATTGATCAATGCCATGTGATATTCTGTAAGTTTTTTCCTGTCAGCCTTGTAGGCAACGTTTGCATTCTTCACCTCTTCTTTCGTGAAATGAACATGAAACAGCGAGCCTGCACGATTAACTCTAGCATCAACGTTCCCTCTTTTAAAAATGTCCTCAAGTCCTCTTTGAACCTTTTCTCCCTCATTATTAAGCCTATTAATTATTCGACCGTCCTCCAAAGTCTTAAGCATCTCTAATCCAGCGCTCAAAGTCGTGGGGTTTGCAGTGAAAGTTCCGCCTTGAAATGATAATTTAAGCCTTTCAAAAAGCAGAGGATCCATTCTTTCCATAATGTCTCTTCTGCCAGTAATCGCACCTATCGGGAAGCCTCCTCCTAAAATCTTACCCAGTATGGTAACGTCAGGAATGACGCCGTAATATTGCTGCCCTCCTCCAGGTGCCAGCCTAAAGCCTGTGATAATCTCGTCAAAGATTAGCAAGGCGTCTTTATGACTGCAAAGCTCCCTCAAGCCTTTCAAAAATTCTTTTTCTGCAGGTATGCAGCCTCCTGCGCCGAGAACAGGTTCAACTATAACTGCGGCAACTTCTTGGTCTTTGATTTTTCGCTCCGTTTCGTGTAAATCGTTGAAGGGTACCACTATAGTGTCTTTCAATGCTCCTTCTGCTATTCCATTCGATTCTGGCATATCAAAGGGAGGTTTAACAGCCAAATGTAACGCATCATATCCGCCGTGCCAGCCACCCTCAAATTTTACGATTTTGCTTCTCTGGGTGTAGGCTCGTGCAAGCCTAGTGGCGTACATTGCGGCTTCAGTACCAGAGTTAGAAAAACGCACCATTTGGGCACTTGGCAACATCCTAACTACCTGCTCCGCCAATTCAATTTCAAGCTCGTGGCACACGCCATAATGTGTCCCGTGCTCAATCTGCTTCTTAACGGCTTCTACAATATTCGAAGGACTGTGGCCTAAAATATGCGTGTAGTGACCCATCCAGAAGTCGATGTAAACGTTGCCGTCTACATCTTTTATTTTGCTTCCTCTTGCCCAATCAATATAGAATGGGTAAGGTTCAAAGTAGCGAATGAAGTAAGACACGCCTGCAGGTAAAACCCGTTTGGCACGTTCATAAAGCTGCTTTGATTTGACAGTTTTAGAAGCATAATTCTCTTGCAACAACATCAAGACTCCTGTAAACAGACTTTGATAGATACTAATTTGAATGCTTACTTCAAAAGATTTTGCATTTTTGAAACCATTCAACGCAACACACTTGACAACCCTCATGATGCTGCATTTCTTTATGTTCTTCAACTATCGGTTTACAATGCTGAAAAGAATGTTTCCTAATGCAAGCCAACGTGAAAAACTTGAGGAATCGCGAAGACAATAACCACAAAAGCTTCACGGAAAAACATAAGACGCCTCTAATATAACCCTAATATAATGGCTGTTGAACGAGAGATCCTAATCACTGTGCTGAAACTAACAAGAAACGGACCAATAGAGTATTCTCTAGTTGGCAAAAATGCGAGAATCCCTGCTCAAATAGCAGAAGGCGTTGTGAAAAAACTTGCAGACGCCGCTCTCGTCAAATGGAAAGGAAAGGTCTTAGAAGCATCTTCAGACCAACGAGTCAGAATTGCAGTTCAAGCAATAAAACTCGGCGCAGACTTTGAACGCGTTTGTAGGCTGCTAGAATGGAAAGAGTTTGAAAGCATTACGACTCAGGCTTTTGAGGCTTATAACTACCGTGTCAAAAAGAACTTCAGGTTTAAGGGAAAAAATGGGAAACGATGGGAAATTGATCTCGTAGCCTGCAAGCGACCCCTAATAGCCTCAGTAGATTGCAAACACTGGACACACAAGTGGACAAGAGCGCCGATCATAAAAACGGTAGAGCAACATATAGAAAGAACTAAAGCCTTCACAGATGTTTTATCAAATCTCTATATCAAGATTAACTTGGGCGAATGGAAAGATGCAACGGTCATTCCAATAGTCTTATCCCTTCTGATAAGTCCCTTTAGGATTCACAGGGACACGCCTATAGTTCCAGTACTGCAGTTGCAGAGCTTTTTAAATGAATTGCCAGCCCACATAGGTTCATTAACACATTTTTCTCAAAAACTAACGAAGAAAGACAAAGAAATAACTGAATACTAGCAAGAAAACACCCAAGAAACCTTCTTGTGAGACCAATTTGGCATAAAACCGGCAAAAATCTAGCTCTATTCAAAAACTTATCGAAAGATTATTTACAAAAAACTGATAGAACTTTGTCCTTTATTATATAGTCTCTTCTTATTTGCCAGCATAATCAACCGGGTGGAGTCTTGCTGAAATTCTTGACCTTCGTAATCTCCGTAAACTTTCTGTATTTCAAGTGCTGCTTTTTTAAGCATTCTTTGCAATTGTGGAAAAGAGAACAGTCGCAAGTTATGATCGAATGTTCTTGTTTTACCGCTGTTTTTGTCTACAAAAATCCATTGGGAATAAAGTCTTGACCCTTCAACGTCTAAAGCACGTTTTTCCAGCATGTAAAAATGAGGAAATTCTCCCCAATCTTTCTTCTTAAAAACATTTAGAACATGGTCTCGGTTTGCGATATCCATTAAAAACGAACCGTCTTGTTGAAGTATTCTTGCAACTTCCTTTAGGCTTTTTACGTCTTCTTTTTTCGAGGGCAGATAACCGAAACTTGTAAACATGTTGATTACAGCCGCGAAAGTCTCCGATTGAAACGGCAGATGCCGCATTTCGCCCCTCACTAGCGGCAAGCGAATGTCTTTCCCTGACATCTTCTTTTTGGCAATTCTAAGGAGACTAGCTGATATGTCAAGTCCTATTACTTTCCATCCTTTCCTGCTGAGGAGAATGGAATGGCGTCCTGTACCACAACAGAGATCAAGAAGTAAACCTTTTGTTTTTATAACGTTTTCAAGGAATTCAACTTCCTTTTCTGTAGAGCGAGCATCCACTATTTCTGCCCAGTACTCATTTAATTCATCAAAAAGTGAAATATACCACTCATGCTTATTCATGGCCTGCTTTCCTGCCTTTTTCCAACTTAAAGTTTCCTTTGTCGCGTTTTAAAATGCGTTCCTGGTCCAGAAGTTTTTTCTTCTCCCAACGTTCCCATGCTATTTGGCGGAAGATCCACTTTTTTCCAAGATGAGCCGCTAAAATAGCGTGCTTGTGCTGTTTAAGGATTGGTATGAGTTCGTCGAGAAATCTGAAGAGTTTGTCGATTTGCTTTTTTGGAAAGTAAGCGTAGTAGTTGGCGTTTTTTACTTCAAAAGCATAGACATGCAGGTCTTTGCGAGCAATCACGTCAGGTAAAGGATGAAGACTTGGATTGCTTACAGGCACTCTCACAGCGTTATAGCCATTCTTTTGAAGTTTCTTGACTAAGACTGTCTCGCTGTAGAACCCTCGCCTACGCCATTTCTTCAAGTCAGATTTCTTCAGAGACTTTCCCATCGCGAAATACGCTCGCAAATTTCTACTACTAATTATAACATTGAAAAGTTATGCTTTTCCAACAAACATAACTTCCGAATATGTAAAAATACTACTTGACCATCTTTTTCTCTCTTTCCTTCTAAAAAGCGAACCTCTAATGAGGATGCTCCATCCAGATTCTACAGTCATAATATATTTCAGAACCCAAAATAAGAAAGAGTCAGATTTGAAACAGGTTAGATAAATGCCAACAAAAGTAAAAGACGTCATGATCCGAGACGTAAAGACAGCCAATATACGAGACACTGTCCTAAAGGCTGCAGAAATAATGAATAGGCATGAAATCGGCTGCATCATAGTTACCGAAAATGGAAACCCTGTTGGGATTTTAACTGAAAGAGACATATTGAAACGAGTTGTTTTCAAAAGAAAGGATCCAGCTAGAACAAAAGCAATTGAAGTCATGTCGAAACCGCTTGTGACAGTAAAATCTCACGTAACGATAGCACGCGCTACACGGAAAATGATCAAACAGAAGATCAAGAAATTAGCAGTAACAAACGCTGGCCACCTTGTAGGCATATTAAGCCTCACTGACTTGATACCGCTGCTAGAAACAGAGAAGTCAATGAACAAAATTTCTCTGAAAGACGTCCCAAAACGTATGAAAAGAGTTTTTGAAATATACTACGATCCTAAAAGACAAATACGCAAAAAATGCCCCCTGACGATGGGTGGCGGAATGTCAATTAGCTGCATAGGATCAAAATGCATGTGGTATGTCAACGAAAGATGCGTTATAACAAGCGTTTTAGAAAGGTGACAAAGAAAAAAAGTTGGTGTAGAGCGAAAGCACCTACTCTTTTAGTAAGTCTAATAATCGAAGGGATCCTCTTGCAGTTGCGTTAGCCACCTAGTTATCTTTCATGTTTCTTTGCACATGCATTTAGGGGATAAAGCCGATTACGTTTTCCACATTTGGGGCAGAATTTCATGCTTACGTTTACTAGTTCTCCACAACTTGGACATTCTTCCCTGATTAGAGTCCCACAATTTATACAATAAAAAAACGTCCCCGCTTCTTTTCTACATTTTGGACATTTAGGCATTGAAGCATACCTGTGAAGTTCTTAATGTTATTCTGTTCTTAAGCTTTAGCAAATGCGATCAGAATAGTCTACCTCTCGAAAACCTCTGCAACCTGAGTCTCCCTTCAGTCTCTCCATTCAATGCGCGCATATCTTCTGTTAATTAACTACAGTTGACATAACCTAGTGCGTATGCGGCTGTTGACTAGCTTGTTCACGTCTTTTGGCTCCTTTTAGAATTATTCCCAAATGCTGCAATAGAAGGACAAGTATGAATAATGCAAGGATCCCAGCTATCGCCGTAACAATGGATCTTGCGGCATCTGCGTATTCGAGACTCTTCGTCCTACAATGATCGATGTAAGCCAATTTTTGAAGATGCCATATATCGCTGTGCCTAGAATTAGAACAGCTCCTAAAGCAACCGTTGTGGCTATGATCGTTTAGCCTCTGCCACACTCTAATCTCTTTTTCTTCTTAGGACGCGATCTAAAAGCCTGTTGATTATATCGTCATAAGTTTCGCTTTTCTTTCCCACACTCTTTAATACATCTCTGGTGCTCTTCTTAATCTTTATCGAGGTTAATTCTTCACTCATTCTTTACACCCAATTATGCTTTACTCTCTATTGAGGATAACAATTAATAACAATTATGCTTTTTCACTATATATCGCGTCCTCATAAAATATAGTGACGATAATCTATGGATATTCGCAAAAATGATCTCGAGAAACATAGTTTTCCCACTTTTCCCAAAACTGCGTAGAATTCCACAAAAACTGCTCAACAACGTCAAACTTCCCAAAAAGATACTGAATGTCCCATAAACACCATTCGACACCCAACACACCTGTGGAACTCACTTAACACTTTTAGGCAAAGGCGGGCGTTTTTGGTTATAGGGTATGCTTTTGTATCCGCTGAAACGAGCCTGCTGGTCTGAAAAACAGTTTGGTGATATGATTTCCTGTATGAAATACTAGTATCACCAATGCCACTGATACTGCCAAAGCCTCCTTGAGCAAATAGAAAGTATGAGTTGTTTTGCCTACCTACATTGCTTCGAAAGCACATAATCCAATAGAACGCCCACAAAAAAGGCTTCTTTTCAGCAGCATTCTCTGGCTTAGACAGCTAACATATCACCAGAATATCGCGTTTTCTCAACGCAACAACGTATACAAAAGCATAACCCTCTAAACGCTGGATACGTGGCTGGCAAACAGGCGGATATATGGCTTTGGCTGGCATAGTGGCCTTTCTATTTTCTTTTTCAGAAGTAACTGTATGTTCTTTACATGGCCATAGCCATTCTTTCAGATTCTTGGCACACTGACCCCAACAATAAACTCCAGAAAGTCATACTGGAATTTGTAACGCAAAAAAGCCCACAAATACTAAAATCACGATGGTGAACGCTTCTTCAGCCGTAGTTATCTTAGATGCAAATAGCGACCAATTTTCCAAGTATACCCAAAATAGTTTAAAAGTAGAGAGTACAATGCACAATGCCCCAACTATGATACAGTACAAAATGAGCCCACTACAACAGTAGGCATAGCTTCTTGGAGCTCCCCAAAAAGTAGTCATAAAAGGATGCTGATCACTAAAGGAAGGATAAAAAGACCAGACCAAGCAAAACCCGAAAAAAGAGACTGGTAAAAAAGAAACATACTATGAGTGATGTGTAAAGGCAAGTCCATGAAACATGGGCAACAAAGTGTATCAAACACATTTCTCACGTTGCTTCAGCAAATATCTTTCGCGAAGCACATGTTCATGAAGCGTCTTTCGTAGTTATTGCGTTTCATGATCTCTGGAAAAAGGGTAAGAATTAATGTGGAAACGTAACGGGCAAGATTGAAGCCTTGCCACCATTTAGGGAAACAAAGCCGCATATTATTACTAGTCTGTTCAGTAGGATCAGCAGATGATGTTTCTTGATAGCAACAATTTTATTCTGTCCACTGCAATCTTTCTCGCGAGGTACACAGGCAATTGAAAGTTTTTAATCAAACCGTCGAATTCTCAACTAAAGGAGAAATCGATTTCATAGATCTTACAGAGAAAGTTCAAGAAACAGTCTCCAAATCTCAGGTAAAAAACGGCATAGCCCACATTTTCGCCCCTCACGCAACGGGCATCATAGTCCTTACAGAGCACGACTGGAACCTTCTGGAAGACATCAAAAGAATTTTGGAAAAAATGATTCCAAAAAAGGCGCCGTATCATCACCCGTCAAATGCCCATTCACATCTTCGTTCCATGTTTCTTCCTCCAGACAGAACTCTACCAGTAATTGACAGCAAATTGGTCTTAGGAACTTGGCAGTCCCTCCTCTTTGTGGAGACTGATGTTTATCCAAGACGAAGAACGGTAATAATTCAAGTTCTCGGAGAATGAATACGACGTACGCTACAACGTAAACTTTCTACTTTTTTGCTTGTGTCAGTTTTCGTTCAGTTTTCACCCGATTTCGAGGTATAAAAGCTTGAAAGTGGCAGAAATAGATATAAACTCTGATCTATCGACAATCATTTTAACATAGAGAGTTAAACTCTTTCAAGTTCGTAAATCTTTCGACGTCTCAAACAAGGAAAACACTAAGACTTGACAAAGGCTCCATCTATAAGCTGCGAAGGTCCTAAGGATTTTACGGTCGCTCTGCTACGTCAAGAAAATGCTAGGTCATTATAAATCGTAGAGCGCTTGTTGACTTATAAAGTTCGATTAGATTCGTCAAAAATAGGTAGAAGCTATTTGTTAGTTCAATAGTTTTGGATTTGCCAAATGATTTTCACGTAGTCTTCAATGAGTTGTTGCTTTTGCTGTCCATTTTCTAAAGTGTCGATACGTTGTCGTAAATGAATGGCGCGGCGTTTCAGTTTTTCAATGTTCAAAAACTATCACCTCTTTCGGTAATGAGATTTAATGGAAAACGCATCTCTTTCTAATAAGCATTATGTTGCTGAAATCAAATGTTTACTAGCAAGTAAAAGCTTTCACACGTTGATTACTACCCAAAGTTGTAAATCACAGTGTAGCCGATATACGAGTGCCTTTTAGAAGAGAGGAGAAGGTAAATTGAAGACAGTATACATCTTAGCAATGTTAATGCTGATTGTCTTGATACTAATAGCATTGATTCCTCTAGGTAATGTGACTCTAGTCATGGCATTACCTACCAGAGGCCCGAAGACGGATACTGACATACGATTCTATCCCAATTCATCGGCTGGTTACGCTGCGCTAAAAGCTAACGACATCGACTTTTTACAGTCGCCGCTGACTTATGAGCAAAAACTAGACGCTGAAGCCGATCCCAACCTCTGCATCGCAGCTTATCACGAGAACGGAATGATAGAGTTTGACTTGAACAACAACTACACCGTATCTGGTATCTATCCTGGAATCAGAAACCCTCTAACCGTTACAGAGTTCAGGCAGGGTCTAACATGTGCAGTGGACAAGCAGTATATCGTGGATGAAATCTTGCTGGGCGCTGGAGGAATACTTAACGTTCCAATTCCACTGAACTCCATCACGTGGTGGAACGAAACCCTACTCCAAGCGAACTACGAGTTCAAG